>DASWMA010000020.1:0-3516 GCA_036399995.1 Longimicrobium sp.
CCGCGCCGCACCCCCGCGCGCGCCGCGGGCGACTCGGGCACCACGTCGCGCACCGAGGCGGTTCCGCTGTCGTCCCACCCGAACAGGATCCCCATGTATCCGCCGCCGGCGCGGCGGTCGACCCCGCGCCCCTCCTGCGCACCCAGCGCGCCCGGCAGGGCGATCGCCAGCGCCACCAGGGCGGCCAGCCAGCTTCTCGTCTTCATCCGCGTGATGCTCCTGTATCGGTCGGTGTGGCTTCGATCGGATTGATAGTCGGGAGTGCTAGGTGCTGAGTGCTAGGTGCTAGGTGCTGGGTGCTGGGTGCTGGGTGCTGGGTGCTGGGTATTGAGACGGTTCGTGCCGAGCACCATCGCCACAATCCTGACTGCATCCAGGACTCAGGACCCAGGACTTCCGCACCTAGCACCTAGCACTCAGCACCTCTAGAACCAGTCCGCGTCCGTCTGCGCCATCTGCCGGCGCAGGTCGTCGCGCTCACGCACGGCGGCCAGGTGGTAGCCGTTGATCACCGGGTCGTCGGGCGCGGTCTCGAGCGCGGCGCGGGTGGTGGCCACCATCCGCTCCAGCGCCGCCATCCGCGTGTCCTCGTCGGCGCCCGACTGCGGGTCGGCGATGCTGGCGTAGCGCTGCAGCGCGGCCAGGTACCCCGCCTCGGCCTCGGCCAGCTGCCGCGCCGCGCGCGCCGCCTCGGGCGACAGGGGCGGGCGCCGCCGTGCCTCCCCGCCGCCCGCGGAGGTGAGCCGCGCGCCGGAGCCGGTCTCCACCACCGCCGGATCCACCACCAGCGGCCCCTGCGGCTCGATCTCGGGGCCCCCGGCCACCAGCCGCCCGCCGTCGGGCGACGCGGGGCCGTGCACGATCACCGGCGCGCCGCGCGGCGTCTCGGGCTCGCCGGCCGCGACCTGCGTCTGCCGTGCGCCATTCAGGTACACCCCCGCGGCGCCGCCCAGCAGGAACAGCGCGAGGCCGGCGGCGATGCGCAGCCAGCCGCGCCCCGCATAGCGGACGCCCGGCCGCGCCGGAACGTCACGGATCAATCCTTCGGAGCGGAGGGCCGACTCCAGCCGGAACCACGCCTCGGGCGCGGGCTCGGGGTCGTCCAGCCCGGCCAGGGCGCGGGTCTGCGCGCGCATCTCGTCGAACTCGCGCCGGCACACCAGGCAGCTGGCCAGGTGGCCGGCCTCGTGGGCCTCGCCGGGCTCGTCCACCAGCCGGGCAAGCGTTTCCAGCGTCAGGTGTTGCACGTCTGTACCTCCTCCTCGCGCACGGCGGCGGGGCTCAGCAGCGCCCGCATCTTCGCCCGCGCCTTGAAGAGCTGGCTCTTGCAGGTGCCGGGGTTGATTCCCAGCATCTCGCCGATCTCTTCGTGGGTGTAGCCTTCCACGTCGTGCAGCACCAGCACACGACGCATCCCCTCGGGCAGCCGCTCCATCGCCCGTTCCAGCTTCAGCCGCAGCAGCGGGTCGCCGCTGCCCGGCCGCGCCGCGTGCGAGTCGTCGATCGCCGTCTCGCGCCCGGCCTTGCGCTCGCGGCTGCGGCGGCCGTGCAGCGCGCTGTTCACCGCCACGCGGTGCAGCCAGGTGGAGAACTGCGAGTCGCCCCGGAAGGTGGGAAGCGCGCGGATCACGCGCACCCACGCCTCCTGCGCCCAGTCTTCGGCCAGGGCGTCGTCGCCTGCCATGCGCCGCACCACGGCGAACACGCGGCGCGCGTGTCGCTGGTACAGCGCCCGTATGGCGCTGCCGTCGCCACTCCGGGCGAGGCTTACGAGTTCCTGATCCTCCATGCGGCTCCGCTAGCGGTGTTCCTGGCATCATGGGATGCCGGGTCGCGGGAGAGGGTTGCCTGACGAGTGCGAAGGTGCGAAGTGCGAAGGTGCGGGACGGCAGTGAGAAACTACATGGCGGAGGTACGGGGGTACGGAAGTACGGAAGTACGAACGGCTTCTACGCGATCACCCGCCGCGGTCGAAGTCCGCGAAGGCGGACTGCGTGCCGTTGTAGCCGCGACTTCAGTCGCATCTTCCCACCCCTCCCGGATGCCAGGCACCTCACCCGGACGCCGGCCGCCCGCATGCCGGATCGTCCGGGCGGGGCGGGGATCACTCCAGCAGGTCGATGCGCATCTTCACGCCGGCCTCGCCCACGGCGAAGCCGCTGAAGAACTCGTTGAAGCGCCGCTCCAGCGCCTGCGCCACCCGCTCCGCGGCGGCGCGCCCGTCGGCGATGGCGAAGATGTTGGGGCCGGCGGAGCTCATCATCGCGTACAGCGCCCCCTCCTGGCGCGACACCTCCATCACGCCGCGCACCACGTCGGGGCGCCAGAGCTCCTCCATCACGCGGTAGGTGCCGATCTCGTTCAGCTCCCAGCCGTGCGACAGGAAGGCGCGCGCGTCGTTGCGCAGCAGCGCCGGCTTCATCCGCCGCTCCAAGAACTCCAGCACCCGCTCGTGATAGGCGCGCTGGTAGTCGAAGCAGATGGTCACCAGGCTCTCGCGCTCGTCCATGTCGCCGATCCCATGGGCGCCCGCCTGGGTGAAGGCGCGCACCCGGTCGCTCTTCAGCGCCTCGGTGTCGCCGCCCGCCGTCACCACCCACAGCCCCGCCGTGTCGGCGCTCCCCAGGTAACGGGCGAACTGGTCCACCCACACCAGCCCGCCGTACTGCAGGCACGCCTCGCCCACCCCCGTGTCCATCCCCCAGTACACGTGCCCCGGGCTGGCGTCGGCGTTCTCCACGAAATTGGTGGTCAGGATCTGCCAGATCTCCGGCACGCTGAAAGGGGTGCCGAACAGCGCGTTCAGCGCCGAGAGCACCGCCGTGTTGAAGGTCACGTTCGAGCCGAACCCCCCGTGCACGTGGCCGACGCGACGGTGCACGTCCACCCGCACCTGGTCGCCGTCGTACCCCACCATCTCGCCGAACAGCCGGGCCAGGTGCCGCGCGGTGGGCACCATCTCGGCCCCGCCGCCGCCCAGCCGCACCTCCACCTCGCCCACCACCCCGCCGGTGCTGAAGCCGAACCCGCCGCCCCCGGGCACCACCGGCCGCATCTGGAAGAAGTCGATCACGTTGAAGTGCAGCCGCGCCGGCGCCCACACCCGCGCCGCGGTATGCACGGGCGCGGCCGGGCGCCGCCACTCGTCGCGGATCACCAGCTGCTCGCCGGGAACGAAATAGTCGGGCTGTCCGTCCGCCATGGTCTCGGATGTCTTGTCGGAAAGGGAGTAAGATGGGTAGCGGGGAGTGCTAGGTGCTAGGTGCTAGGTGCTGATGAGCCTTCCGTCCCGGCGTCCTCAGTCAACAAGGCTCTGAGCGCCGAGTGGGGCGCTGTCAGTATCGCACTGGGCACTGGGCACTCAGCACCTCGCACCTAGAGCGGTTTTCGGATCACTCCGGAGCGACCGTGTAGCCGCAGTGGCGAAACCACCCGCGAGCATCTTGAGGCGTGATGGTTTCCATGGCGTCGGCTACTGCGGCTTCTAGCGCGTCGCGCGTGTTCGCCGCGCGAGAG
>DASWMA010000021.1:0-7320 GCA_036399995.1 Longimicrobium sp.
TGCCGCCCGACCTCGCCGCGCTGAAGGAGCGCGTGGCCACCGCCCTTCTCGCCTACTCCAACGAAACCCTCGCCTCCATCACCGGCTATCCGTACCTGCAGAACATCTTTTCTGCACAGTCAGTTTAAGGAAATGGTATCACGCACCTCCTCCGTCTCCACGCGCTTCTCCACCCGCACCTCGCCGGCGGAGACGTCGCGCTTGCCCACGAGCAGCTCTTCCTCGTTCAGCGTGATCCGCTCCTCGCCCACGACGCGGCCCACCGCGCCGCTCACCTCGGCCGCGCCGGTGGACGGCGCCGGTTCTTCCGCGACCGCACGGAACGCGAACGGGCCGTCGACGAACGGCGCCTCGTCGGGGTGGTCGGGGAGGTCGGCGGTGCGCTCGCCGGTGACGCCGTCCAGGTGCACGATCCGGCTCTCGGGGTCCACGCGCGCGGCCTCGAAGGGCGCGTAGACCCGCCGCCCGCCCTGCACCCGCGCCACCGCCGACTCCAGCGCAATCAGCAGGAAGCGCGGCCGGCCGCCGTCGCGGTCCATCAGCACGTCGGCCACCTCGCCCAGCAGCGTGCCGTCACCGGCGATCGCCCGCCACCCCCGCACGTCGGCCCAGCTGCTCTCGCCCGCCGCCCCGGCCTGCGACAGCGCCACCAGATCGTCTCGTTCGCCCATCGTCTTCCTCCCTCGGGACCGTTCCGTTTTGCGCATGCACCACCGTGTGGGCGCCGCCGCGAAGGGATGTGCGGCGAACGCAATCGGTGTTCCCGGCGGGAGCAGGGCGAATGAATTCGCTGCAACGACGACACGAAGTCCGCCTTCGCGGACTACCGGCATCTGCTCGGCCGCGGTGCCGGTGCACGGAGGATGGCGCCGTGGGGAATCGCCGGGGATTCGGAGCGAAGGCGGGGTGGGAAGTTGAGAGGGGGCTCGCCGGCGGCGGAGAATGCCACGCGAACGAGGAGGGGCGGCCATCGTTGGCCGCCCCTCCGTTTCGTGATCGAATCGCGTGGAGGTCTATGGTTTGGCGGATCGCGCCACGACCGACGTGGTGTAGACCCGGTCGCCCAATGGCGATCCGTCGCCGTTGCCGGAGAGGGCGGAGGCGTGGAAGACGACGGGGCCGCCGGCGGCCGCGGGTGCCGTCCATTCGATCACCCATTCGATCCGTCCGTCGCCGGACGGCGCGACGCCGGGACGCGCGTGGCTCGCGTACTGGATCGCGCTGCCGGGGGCCGGCGGGACCTGCGTCCGTTCATCCAGCGAACGGAGGGTGCCCGCCTGTGCTCCCGCGTTCGGCGCGTTCGCGAAGCGCGACGCGAGCTGGAAGCCGCCCGCCTGCAGCTCTCCTTGGCGCACCGCCACGGTCAGGCGATACCGCTGGCCCGCCGACCACGACGCCGGCACGCCCGAGATCGACAGCGTGCCGCCCGGCTCGTTCGCCGCGTTGTCGAAGTGGCACACGTGGCAGCTCGGCTCGCCGAAGCCACCCGTCCGCGCCGGTGGCGGGCCGTAGGGATACGCGGCGACGCCGCCGTGCGTCGGATGGGCCGCCGCGCCCGCGAGCGCCACCACCGCGGCCGCGCCGGCGGCGAGGCCGGCCACCCGTCGCGTCACGGCACCACCGCCCGGCCCACGGTGTTGCCGTCGGTGCCGAACCAGATCTGGCGCGTGGGCTGCGGCCTCATCTCATCCTCCCTGGTGGTGGGCCGACCGGATCCCGGGTTCAGGCCTGGGCGGCTTCTTCCAACATGGGGTGAACGTGGATGCTGTCAACCGTCCATCCACGTGATCGCGCCACGGCTTCACGCCCGCCGGGGCGAAACGCGGCGACGTCCGTCCATCCGATCGGTGTGGCCGACAGCTGTCTGGTTGGCCGCACGCACCACAACGTCACTCTTCCGCACCGCGCCGGGGAGATGCACCATAGGTAATGCGTCCATCGGCGCGACCCGGCCGGTCCCCACGTGCCCTTTCCCCCTTCAGCCACGCCCCCGCCTCGCCAGGAGCGCACCATGAACCCCCATCGCGAAGAGTTCCTGCAGCTGGCCCACGTGTCACACGATCGCGCGCTGATCGCGTGGGGCGCGTTCTTCTTCAAGCCGGACGGCGACAGGCACAAGCTGGTCGACCACGATGACCTGGTGAAGGCGCCGATCAACCGCAAACGCGGGTGCATCGGCGCGGAGACCGAAAGCTACGGGCCGGCAACGGTGCGGGTGTGGCGGCTGGCGAGCGGCGCGCGGGTGGAGCCCCCCATCGCGGTGGCGGTGGAGGGGCACAACCACGCCTGGGTGCAGGGGCTGCAGCCGAACACGGCCTACGAGTACGAGGTGACGGTGAGCGGAAAAGCCTGGGGCGGCTCACCCCGGGACCTGTCGACGCGCGAGCGCACGGGCCGCTTCACGCCGGCGGAGTGGAGGTACCAGAACCGGTTCACCACCTTCCCCGCGCCCGACGGGCCGCCGGTGCCCATCACCTTCGCGGTGCTGGGAGATCCCGGAACGGGGAAAGACATCCAGTACGAGGTGGCGGCGGCGCTGGAGAAGGCGGTGTCGTCGCAGGCGGTGCGCTTCGTGATCACCACCGGCGACAACATCTACGCCCAGGGGGGGCTGCTGGAGAAGGCGTGGTCGAAGATCACCGGCGACGAAAAGTCGAGCGGGAACGAGGACGACGACTGGTTCGACACCTACTTCCACCCCTACCGGCGGATCATCAACCGCGTGCCGGTCTTTCCCTGCCTGGGGAACCACGATACGGCGGAGAGCGAGAACGAAGCCGACCTGAACCAGCACATGGACAACTTCTACCTGGCCGAGCGCTTCCCCGCCTTCGCGCCGCGCTGGAAGAACGGCCACGGTGCCTTCCACACCATGTTCTACCGCTTCCGCTGCGGGCCCGACCTGGAGATGATCGCGATCGACACCGGCCGCCCCAGCAAGGAGCCCGCGTTCGAGCGACCCGCCGGGAAGGCGTTCATCGACGAGGTGCTGAAGAGCAGGGTGAAGGGGTGGCAGATCCCGTTCAGCCACCACCCGCCGTTCAGCATCGGCCCCAGCCACGACCACGAGCCGAACGTGCAGAACCTGGCCAACCTGTTCACCGGGCTGGATGGGTACCGGCTCTGGCTGTCGGGCCACGAGCACAACTGGCAGCATCACCGCATCGGCAACGTTCACTTCGTGGTGAGCGGCGCATCGGGAAAGCTCAGCAAGGGCGTCGACGAGAAGCGGGTTCACCCCGGCGCGTCGTGCTGCCACAGCGAGCAGCCCCACTTCCTGCTGGTCACCGTCAACGGCCCCCGGCTGACGCTGAGGGCGATCGGCCGGAACGGCGCCGACATCGAGCGGAAGCAGCTCGCCGACCTCCCGCCCCACCCCGCGGCGATCGAGATCACGCGCTAGACCGCGCGAACGGCCTCCAGATCGGGTCACTGGGCGCAACATCCCAACAGGTGGGGCGAGGGGTGCCCGGGCCGGAAGATGAGAGCGAAAAGCGTTGATCCGTGTCCAACAGTTCGGTGTCGCGCCGCCGCTACGGGACCGAGCGCGTCCACCAGGCGGATCAGCCTGCCCGCGATGCCGCGCATCCGCGCGGGGTCGGTGTCGAGAGCGGTTTCCAGCTGGCGTTTGTCGACGTCCTGAACCCGAACCACGCGAGGTGAAGATGCCGTTGAGGACCACGTCGCAGCTGCGCACCATCTGGGCGCCAGCGTGCAAGGGGACGTACCTGATGCGCACGCTGGTGCCCGGCGTGCGGGTGGAGGTCGACACGCGCGTGACCGAAGCGGTGGCGGCGCTGGGCGAGGTGCTGCAGGCGCACGATTACCATGTCCGCTCCGGCGACACGGGCGCGTTCAACTGCCGGAAGATCACCGGCGGCAGCGACTGGAGCCTGCACGCCTACGGGATCGCCGTGGACGTGAACTGGAACACCAACCCGTACCGCACCGACCACTTGGTCACCGACATGCCCAGGGCGATGATCGCCGCGGTGTACCGCATCGTGACGAAGGACGGCGAGCGCGTGTGGCGTTGGGGTGGCGACTGGGACGGGAACCCCGCCACGGGGCACAGCAGCTACGACGCGATGCACTTCGAGGTGGTGGCCTCGCCCGAAGAGCTGAGGGCGGGGATCGACTGGAGCACCGTGGAGCAGCAGACGCGCGATCCGGCCAGGCCGTCCACCTGGCCCGTGCTGCACCCCGGCGACCGCGGCCCCTCGGTAGCCGAACTGCAGCGGCGGCTTGGCGTGGGAGACGACGGGATCTATGGCCCCGACACGCTGGACGCGGTGCGCCAGTACCAGCTCAGCCGCGGGCTGAAGGCCGACGGGATCGTGGGCCTGGCCACCTGGACGGCGGTGCTGACCGGCCAGAAGCCGGTGGGCGCCGGAGTGCCCAGCCCCATCAAGCTGAGCACCCCCGCCACGACGTAGCGCGCGTGGGCGCGAGCCGAAAACACGAGAGGGCGGCCCCGCAAGGCCGCCCTCTCGTGCACTCACGACCGCGCTCCGGACCAGCGCCGCTCACGGGCGGCTGAGCGCGTGCACCCGCCCCAGCGCCGCCTCGGCCAGCCGGTCGGCGTCGCGCGAGGTGAGGGTGTGGTGGTTGACGATGATGCTGAAGACGATGGGCTCGCCCCCCTGCGTGGTCATGTAGCCGCTGAGCGAGCGGACGTTGCTCACCGTGCCGGTCTTCGCGTGGACGTTGCCCTGCAGCGGGGTGCCGCGCATGCGGTTGCGCAGGGTGCCGTCCACGCCGGCCACCGGCATGGCATCGTAGAAGACCTGCCAGTTGGGGCTCTGGCGCATGTGCTCCAGCAGTCCGATCAGGAACACGGGCGCCACCAGGTTGTAGCGCGACAGCCCGCTCCCGTCCGCTTGCGCCAGCTTGCGCGGCGGCATCCCCCACGCGCGCATCGCGCTGTCCACCACTGCGATGCCGGCCCGGGCCGTGCCCTGCCCCCGCAGGGTCCGGCCCATCGTCTTCAGCAGGATCTCGCCGATCTGGTTCTGGCTGGGCTTCATGAAGCCCGCCAGGATCTCGCGCATCGGCGGCGAGCGGTGCACGAACAGCGTGTCGCGCGCCACCGGCCGGGCGGCGGGCGCCAGCGCGTCGTGGTCCAGCGCCGCGCCGTCCACCCGGATCCCGCGCTCGACCAGCGTTTCGCGCAGCACGGTGACGAAGTAGGCGGTGTTGTTGCGGACCGCCATGTCGTTGCGCACGGTGCCCGTGTCGGCGGGGATCTGGCCGGCGACGGTGAAGGTGTTGCCGGTGTCCGCCCGCGTCACCTCGATCTCGTCGTCCGCGCCGGGCGCCACGGTGCGCGCGGTGGTGGTCACGCGCACGTAGCGCGTCTGCGGGTCGAGGGTGATGCGCGGCGCGGCGCCGGGCGCGCTCCCCGCCGCGGCGGTGATGCCGACGACACCCAGGTTGTACTGCAGCCCGCCGACTTCGGCCGAGTAGTAGTCGGCCAGGTCGTCCCAGGCCCAGCCGCGGCCCAGCGGCACGTCGTCGAACACGTCGTCGTTGCCGATGATGCGGCCGGTGATGCGGCGCACGCCGCGCGCGCGCAGCGAGTCGGCCCAGGCGCGGAAGACGGCGCGCGCGTCGCCGCGGTGGAAGTCGGCCGCGATGGTGGGGTCGCCGCTGCCGACCACCACCAGGTCGCCGCGCAGCACGCCGTTGCCGATCGTCCCCGTGGCTACCACGGGGGTGCGGTAGACGAAGTCGGGGCCCAGCGTCTCCAGCGCGGCGGCGGCGGTCACGATCTTCATGTTGCTGGCGGGAACGAACATCTTCCCCGCGTTCCGCTGGTACAGCACGCTCCCGGTCTGCAGTGTGCGGATCTCCACCCCCCAGTTGGCGCCCGCGAACAGCGTGTCGCCGAAGATGGAATCGAGCGACGCCGCCAGCACCGCCTCGCGCGACGGCGGCGGGGGCATCACCACCGGCGCCGGCGCGGGCGCGGGGACGATCGGCGGCGTGCGCGCGGCGGCCGGGGTGCAGGCGGCGAGCGCGGCGGCGAGGACGAGGGCGGCACGCGGGCGAAGCTGCATCGTGATCACGCGGCGGAAGGGGTCCAGGGGCGGGCGAGCTTTTCTTCCAGGCGCTGCTTCACCATGGGCCATTCGTCGTCGAGGATGCTGAAGTAGACGGTGTCACGGAACCGCCCGCTGTCGGTGCGCATGTGCTTGCGCAGGATTCCTTCCTCCACGCCGCCGATGCGGCCGATGGCGTTGCGCGAGCGGGTGTTCAGCGCGTCGGTGCGCAGCTCCACGCGAACGCAGCCCAGCGTCTCGAACGCATGCCGCAGCATCAGGTACTTCGCCTCGGTGTTGACCGGTGTGCGCTGCCACTGCCGCCCGATCCACGTGTAGCCGATCTCCACCCGCCGGTCGTGCGGCTCCACGTTGTGATAGCGCGTGCTGCCGACCACCCGCCCCGTGGCGGCCTCGGTGGTGGCGAACGGGATGGCGATGCCGGCCGCCTGCTTCTCCAGCGCCGCCTCCACGTAGCGGCGCATGTCGTCTTCGCTGCGGAGCTGGCTCAGCGTCCACCGCCAGATCTCCTCGTCGTTCCCCGCCTCCCACAGCGCGGGAACGTGGCGGAGCGTGAGCGGAACCAGGCGCACGTGGCGGCCGGCGAGCGTGGGCGGGGTGAGGTCCACGGACGAGTGCGAAAGTGCGAGAGTACGAGAGTGCGAAAGTGGATGCGTGCAATCCTACGCACTCGTGCGGCGGGGCACTAGGCTGAAAGGGGGGGCGGCGGTGGGGGAGGAGCGCCCGATGAACCCGCGGAAAGGCGGCTGAAGCCGCAGCTACAACTACGGAAAGCCTCACAAACTGCCGTGAGGCTTCAACAGCTTGAAGCTCGATCCCGATGCAGGCCGCCGCGCCGTGCGATCTCGATCTCGTGCTGGCAAGGTTCGGCGACCCTCTTCGCAAGCGGTCGAGGAGAGAGACGTCGCGGGGATGCAGGCAGTTGAAGCCTCGCGCAGTTTGCGAGGCTTTCCGTCGTTGTAGCCGCGGCTTCAGCCGCCGGTGGGAACCTGCAGGAACGAGCGGATCAGCGCGTCGTCACCTCGATCTCGCGCTGCGTGTAGGCGGACGCTCCGCCTCGGGTGCGGACGGCGACCTCCAGCACGTACTCGCCGGCGGGGAGGCGGGGGAGGGAGATGCCCAGCGAGCGCGGGGCGATCGCCACGCCGGGCCCCTCTTCGTCCCACCGCAGGCGGACGGGGGCCACGGTCCGCGCCAGGCCGATGTTCTCCGCCGCGCGGCGGATGCCGCCGGGAGGGCGGCGGGCGAGGGCGACGGG
>DASWMA010000022.1:0-5203 GCA_036399995.1 Longimicrobium sp.
CGGCCTCGGCGGCGTGGCCGCTCTCCCAGAGCGCCACCCCGGTCAGGTTCACCACGTTGGAGATCAGCCACCGGTCGCCGCGCAGCCTCGCGGCCGGCTCCAGCAGCCGGGCCAGCTCCAGCGCACGGCCCGCCTGCCCCACGCGCCGCGAGGCCACCGCCGCGTGCAGCGCCAGCTCGGGCTCGTGGAGAAGCTCCGCGTCGCTCAGGGCGGCCGCGCGCTGCACCAGCGCGGGCCATTCGCCCGCGGCCCTCAGGGCGCGGGCCTCGTCGAGCGAGAGTGCCGGTGAAACGGGTGCGCTCACGTATGGTTCCGGGGCTAGACGCCGCCCGCCATCGCGTACTTGGTGAAGCCGGTGATGTCGGCCCTCAGCTCCTCGAGGTCCACGTCGTCGGCGGTGCCGATCTTGATCCAGCGGGTCTCGCCGCTCTCCTGCTTCCAGATGTCGAAGTCGAAGACGCGGTCGCGGTCGTCCACGCGGCCGTCGCCGTTCCGGTCGGGATCGGCCCACTTGTACGAGATGCGCAGCTCCGCCGGCTTGTCGGGGTCGAACTTCAGCCCCGCGGGCGAGAACTCGAAGGTGTAGGTGCTGGGGTCGATCACCCGGATGGTGATCAGCACGCTGTCGCCGCGGGCGAAGAGGGTGCCGTCGGGGCGCCGGAGCAGCGCATCGCCGGGGATGCGGAACTCCAGGCAGCGGTCGCCGTCGTCGTCGCCCTGGCGGCCGTAGCGGATCTCCACGCGGCGGCCGTCGCCCTTCTTGGCCCACACCTGCACCTGGTGCGTCTCCAGCGGGGGCGCGTTTGCCGCGGCGCGAATGAACACCAGCTCGTCGCCGGGCCGCTGCTGGCCCGGGCCCGACGGCGAGTCGCACGAGGCCAGCGCCGGCGCGCAGAGCACCAGGGCGGCGGCGATCAGTCTACGATTGGTCGGCATGGCGGTACGTCCGAGGGTTCCGTCGCAAGGTCAGGCGGGGTGCGTCGCAAGCCGTGCACCCGCGCAACTCCGCGCCGTTGCTGCACTTGTCGGGAGAGTGGATGTTTCGCGGCGCGACGGATGTATCATTCCGCAACATCCTCGTCGGTCCCTTCCAGCAGCCGGTACAGCCGCGAGCGGCTGATCCCCAGCGCCTCGGCGGCCGCGCTCTTGTTCCCCTCCATCCGCTCCATCATGGCCGCGGCGGCGCTGCGCGTGATCTCGGCCAGCGTGGCGGGGAACGGGATGGCGCCGCCCCCGCCGCCGCCAGCCGCGCCGCCCTCCGTGCCCTGCGAAGGGAAGAGGTCGGCGGGGTCGAGCCCGCCGTCGCCCAGCAGCAGCGCGCGCTCGATGCTGTTGCGCAGCTCACGCACGTTCCCGGGCCACGTGTGGACGAGGAGAGCCCGCCGCACCTCGGGCGAAAGGGTGGGCGGGTCCATCCCGTACTGGTCGGCCAGGGTGCGCAGGAAGTGCTCGGCCACCATCAGCACGTCTTCGCCCCGCTCGCGCAGCGCCGGGAGGTGGATGGGGATCACCGAGAGGCGGTAGTACAGGTCTTCGCGGAACTCGCCGCGGCGCACCGCCTGCGCCAGGTCCACGTGCGTGGCGGCGATGATGCGCACGTCCACCTCGCGCGCGCGAACGGCGCCCACGCGGCGCACGTTCTTCTCTTCCAGCGCCTTCAGGATCTTCCCCTGCAGCGTCAGCGGGAGGTCGCCGATCTCGTCCAGGAAGAGCGTTCCGCCGTCGGCCGCCTCGAACAGCCCCGGCTTGGCGGTGCGCGCGTCGGTGAAGGCGCCGCGCTCGTGGCCGAACAGCTCCGTCTCGAGCAGCCCGGCGGGGACCGCGGCGCAGTTCAGCTCCACGAACGGCTGCGCGCCGCGCGGGCCGTTGTAGTGGATCGCCTGCGCCAGCAGCTCCTTCCCCGTGCCCGTGTCGCCGGTGATCAGGATCGTGGCGCGGTCGCGCGGGATGATGCGCGCCGCGCGGTCGAGCGCGGCGCGCAACTGCGGGCTGCGGCCGATGATGCGCGTGAAGTCGAAGTGGTGCTTCTCGGCCGCGGCCAGCCGCCCGCCCGCCTCGCGCGCCTGCCGCCGCCGGGCGCGCTCGCCCAGCTCCGTGCGCAGCGCCTCCAGGTCGCCGGGAAGGGCGAAGTAGTCGGCCGCGCCGGCGCGCACCAGCGCCACGGCGAGCCGGTGGTCGGTGCGCGCGCCCACCACCAGCGGCGCGGGCGCCCCGGCCGTGGAGAGCGCGCGCAGCGCCGGCTCGCCCTCTTCCTCCACCCCCGCCACCGACAGGATCACCGCCAGCGCGTCGATGGCGCCGGTGGCCTGGTCGGGGGCGTCCACCACGCGCGCCTCCGCCTCCACCCCCTGCGCCAGCAGGGGCCAGATCTGCGAGAATGAATCGGAGCGGGCGACGACGAGGAGGTGGCTCACGCGGGCGTGTGTGGGGGGTTCCCGGGCAGACGGAGTACGGTGGCTCGGGTCACGTCAGCGAGTGTAGCGCAATGAGACGTTTATAACCCGCACGACGTGACGGCGCCAGCTTTCCGATGCGCCCGAAGTTCCAGTGTTGATGCGGGGTTACGTGGATTGTAAACGTTTGAAGTCGAGAAGGTCCGCCCGTTGCACTTCACAAGGCCAAGCCCGGCTGATACGCCGGAGGGCGGGACACACTTCCAGGGAGTGACAAGGAATGATGGCCAGGAGATGGTTGGCGCTGCCGCTGCTGCTTGCGCCGCTGGTGTTCGCCGGGTGCGCCGGCGACGGCACGGGAACGGAAGCCGCGGGGCAGGTGACGGTGCGGATGGGCGTCGCGCGGCCGGCGTCGGCGCAGACGGGGGACGGCCTGGCGGCGGTGGGTGGGCCGCTGGCGGTGGCCGGGGCCAATGGGACGCTGTCGATCACCGGGATCCAGGTGGTGATCGCGAAGTTCCAGCTGCGCGGGCCCAACGACGTGCCGTGCGCGGGTGCGTCGGGGGCGGTGAACGACGAGTGCGAGTTCCAGGCGGGCCCCTTCTTCGTGGACGTGCCGCTGGACGGGAACCGGCTGAACGTGACCACGGGCGCGGTTCCGGCCGGCACCTACACCCACGTGCGCTTCCGGGTGAAGAACCTGGACGACGACGATGACGACGACGGGTCGGACGACGACAACGTGACGCCGGCGCAGGTGGCGGCGCTGTTCGAGCAGATCCGCGCGCAGATCCCCGATTGGCCGCGCAAGGCCAGCATGCTGGTGACGGGCACCTTCACCCCCACCGGCGGCGCGCCGCGAGCGTTCCGCGCGTTCGCCCGCGCAGAGGTGCGGCTGACGCTTCCCATCAACCCGCCGCTTTCCGTCGGCGAGGGCTCCACCAGCTCGGCCGTGACGGTGGTGCTCGACCCCGCCTCGTTCTTCAAGACGGGGACGAATGTGATCGACCTGTCGCAGTTCAGCAGCGGCCGGCTGGGCGAGTTCAAGGTGGAAGCCGAGCGCGGCTTCCGCGGCGAGGGGAAGAGCGGGCCGGGCTGAGGCTCGTCGCTCGGCGGCGAGCACCGTGCCGGGTGACGGATCGTCGATGGATGAACGCGGAGCATCGGAGTGAAAGGAGTCAGGGGGAGAACTGCGGTTTGTAGTTCTCCCCCTGACTCCCTTCCCTCCGATGCTCTGCGTTCACTGCTGTTTGGCGGCCTGCCCCGTCACCGCGCCTGCGTCAGCGCGGCTTTCATGTTGGGATGATAGGCGCACCTGTACTCACCGCTCCCCCCGGCGGGGACCACCACGGTGTCCGTGGCGCTGGCCAGGATCTCCCCCGTGTCCCACGAAGCGTCGTTCGCGGTGGCGGTGTGCGGGACGGCGTCGTGGTTGACGAACACCAGCGTGTCGCCGGGCCGCACCGCCTGGCTCGCGGGCTTGTAGACGAACGCGTCGATCCGGATCTCGTGACGCGCGGGCCTGGGAGCGGCGCCCGCGCACCCGGCGAGCGCCGCGGCGGCCGCCGCCTGCACGGCCCGGCGCGCGGGGCGCCGGATCACGGGGCCCCCTGCAGCTCCGTCTGGATGGCCCGCGCCATCTCGAGGTGCGCCTGCACGGCGGGGCGCACCTGCTGCAGCAGCGCCTTCAGCTCGGCGTTCTGCGCGTTGGGGATCAGCGTGGCGTCGATGGCCTGCAGCACGGTCTGGTGGTACTCCACCTCGTTGTCGATGTAGCCCCGGTCGAACGCAGTCCCGGACAGCCCGGAGAGCTGCTGCCGCGCCTGCTCGCCGCCCTGGGTGAGCTGGCGGCTGGTGGCGCTCTCCTCCGGCGTCACGCCGAGCCTTTGCACCAGCGCCACCGCCTGCTTGTTGACGCCGCCGTGGTCGGTCACCATCCGCTGCGCGAACTCCTTCACCCGTGCGTGGGTGCCCTTCTGCTGGGCCATCTCGCCGCCCGCGCTGTCCACGGCGTTGGCGGCCACCACGATGGCGGCGATCTGCGGGTCGGTGACGGCTCCGGCCGGCGCGGCGGCGTCCCCGGCGGGGGCGGGGGCCGGCGCCGCGGGTGTGGTGGCGACGGCGGCGCTGTCGGCCGATCCGTTCTCCTCGGCGTCGCCGCCGCCGCACGCGGCCAGCGACAGCAGCGCGGGGGCGGAAAGGGTCAGGGCGAGCGTGCGCATACTGCGGTTCATGTCGATCTCCCTTGTGAGGTGATGGTGCGAACTGCCGTTGGTACGCGCGGGCCCGGGCGTGTGGATTCGCCGCCCGGCTCGCGTCAGCAAGGTAATCGTTCGACTTAGTATGTCAAGATTTTATTTGGCTTAATGGACAACCGCCTGTCTGGCGATTAGAATTCGTGCACAGGAAGGAGGGCTTACGTGGAAACGAGACGCTGGAACGACCGGCTGATGGGGAGCACGCGCGGGCGGGTGATCGCGCTGTTGCGCCGCTCGGAGCGCACGGTGAACGAGCTGGCGGACGCGCTGGGGCTCACCGACAACGCCGTGCGCATGCACCTGGCGGGGCTGGAGCGCGACGGGCTGGTGGCGCTGCGCGGGGTGCGGCGGGGCGTGGGGAAGCCGGCGCACGTCTACGCGCTCACCCCCGACGCCGACTCGCTCTTCCCCCGCGCGTACGGCGTGGTGCTGCGGACGCTGCTGGAGGCGCTGCGCCAGCGCCTCCCCGCCTCCGACGTGGACGCGCTGGTGGCCGAGGTGGGCGCGCGGCTCGGCGGCGCGTTCCCGCGCGCGGGGGGAGACCTGTCGCAG
>DASWMA010000023.1:0-7905 GCA_036399995.1 Longimicrobium sp.
CTTAGCACTTAGCACTTAGCACTTAGCACTTAGCACTTAGCACCCCCAGGTCCCACAAAGTCTTTTCTTTTCAACGGGAAAGCGTAGATTGCCGCACGCGGGGGCACCCTCGCGTGCAACCCTGGCGCGGCGCGGGGTACAACCCGTCGCGGCGGCACGGCGCAGGTCCCCACCCTCCCTTCTCCACTCCGATCCACACGGTGATTTCCATGAGACGGATGCAGTGCGTGGCGGCGGTTGCCGCCGCGTGGGCGTTGCTGGCCCCGGCCACGGTGCAGGCGCAGCGGCCCACGCCGCAGCGGACGATCCGCCCCGGCCAGACGGTGAACGCCACGCTGACCGATTCGGACCCGCGGATGACGGAGCGGGGCCGCTTCCACGTGTACACCTTCCAGGCGCGGCGCGGGCAGAGCCTGGTGGCCACCATGCGCTCGAAAGACTTCGACGCGTACCTGACCATCGGGCGGCTGCTGAGCGGGATCACCGACGCCATGAAGACCGACGACGACCGCGGCGGCGGCACCGACTCGCGCATCCGCTTCGTGGTGCCCCAGGACGGGAGCTACCTGCTGGTGGCCCAGTCGCTCACCGAGGACGGCCGCGGCGCCTACACGCTGCAGCTCGAGACCGCCCCCGTGGCCACTACCGCGGCGGCGCGGCCCATCCGCCCGGGGCAGAACGTGACCGGCACGCTGGCCGAGACCGACGCGGTGGAAGAGGACGACAGCTACTACGACAGCTACACCTTCACCGCGCAGCGGGGGCAACGGTTCCAGATCGACATGCAGGGCGAGTTCGACACCTTCCTGAACTTCGGGAAGATGGACGGCGACACGTTCACCTCCATCCGCACCGACGACGACGGCGCCGGCGAGGGCACCAACTCGCGGCTGCGGGTGACCATCTCCGAGCCCGGCGAGTACGTGATCCGCGCCAACTCGGTGGGCGCGGGGGCGACGGGCCCGTACACGCTGGTGCTGACCGAGCGGCAGGCGGGGGCCACCACCGCCACGCCGCGCCCCATCGAGCCCAACGCCCAGGTCACCGGCACCCTGGACGACAGCGACCCGCAGGGCGAAGACGAGTCGTACTACGACTACTGGACCTACGAGGGGCGGCAGGGCGAGCGGCTGCGGATCACCCTGGCCGCGGAAGGGTTCGACACCTACGTCACGCTGGGCACGCTGCAGAACGGCGTGTTCAACGAGATCGACTCGAACGACGACGGCCCCGAAGGCACCAACTCGCTGCTCGAGGCCACCCTCCCCTCCGCCGGCACCTTCGTGATCCGCGTGAAGGCGCTCTCGGGCGAGAACGAGGGCCCCTACACGCTGAAGGTGGAGCGGCAGCAGTAGGGTACGAGAGGTACGGAGGTACTGGAGGTACGGACGCGGGGCGCCGTCGCATCAGCGGCGGCGCCCCCGGTCGTATCCTGATGGCATGACTTCGACGAACTTCGCGGGCCAAGAGGAACGAACGTTGTCGAACGGCTTTGAACCGGCTCGAACACGCTGAAACTTTTTTGATCGACGTGCATCGCGGGGCGCCGCGGTCCCAGTTGGGGCTGCGGCGCCCCAGTTTTATGCAGAATAATGAAAGTTCATTCATTCTCCTGTAACGGACGTAACTCATGGCGAATGGAAGGGTTGCGCAGAGAGGAGGCGTGCGCGGTCCCGCGGTTGCCTTTCGGTGGCACGCCGGCGGGGAGCTCCGTGCTGAATACGGGGGCTCCCCGCCCGCGCATACCTGAGTCAGGAGCAACTTCAACCATGATGGTCAACGACCTGATCCATACCGACGCCGCATGGAGCGACGCCGCGTCGGAACCGCTGGTGCTGGACCGCTCGCGCACCGCCGACGCCGAGCGGATGAACCACCTGATGGCCTCGCGGCAGGTGCGGCACCTTCACGACACCATCGGCGGCCAGATCGACGACCTGGTGCGTGTGCGCGCGCGCCGCGGCGACCTGCCGGCCGACGAGCTGCGCGCCGGCCGTGCCGCGGTGCTGGACGGCGCCGACCCGGCCGAGTACGGCCGCTGGGTGTTCTATCCCTGGAGCGGCCGCCTGGTGCACGTGCTGCCCCCCGACGAGTTCGCCGAGCTGCGCCTGCACCGGAACCGCCACCAGGTGACCGCCGACGAGCAGCGGCGGCTGGCCGGCTTCAACGTGGGCATCGTGGGGCTGACCACGGGGAACGCGGTGGCGCTCACGCTGGCGCTGGAGGGCGGGGCCGGGCACCTCAAGCTAGCCGACGGCGACGGGGCCGCGCTGGGCGACCTGAACCGGCTGCGCGCCGGCGTGCACGAGCTGGAGGTGCCCAAGACCGTGCTGGCCGCCCGCCAGGTGGCCGAGGCCGACCCGTACGCCCGGCTCACCCTGTTCCACGAGGGGCTGACGGAGGAGAACGCCGCCGACTTCGTGGGCGGCGACGTTCCCCTGCACGCGGTGGTGGACGCGTGCAACCGCCTGGAGACGCGCGTGCTGCTGCGGCAGCTGGCGCGCGCGGCGGGGATCCCCGTGCTGGCGGCGGGGGGCGACCGCGGCGCCGTGGAGGTGGAGCGCTTCGACCTGGAGCCGCACCGCCCGCTCTTCCACGGCCGCGCGGGCGACGTGACCCCCGAGCGCGTGCGGCGGATGACCGCGTCGGAGCGGCTGGCCACCGAGCTGGCCGTGGCCGACGCCGAGCGTGCCTCGCCGCGCACGGCCGCGTCGCTGGTGGAGGTGCGCAGCACGGTGCTGGCGCTTCCCCGGCTGGCGTCCGACGCGGCGCTGGGGGGCGCGGCGGTGGCGATGGCGGTGCGGCGGCTGGCGCTGGGGCAGCCGCTGCCCAGCGGCCGCCGCCACCTGGACCCGCACGCCGTGCTGGCCGACGGCGACCCCGCCGTCACGCCGATCTCGTCGGCCACGGGGTGGAAGCCCGGGCGCGCGCTGGGCGGCGTGGACGGGCGCATCCCCGAGCTGGTGCGCTTCTGCGTGCAGCACGGGATGCTGGCGCCCTCGGCCGCCAACCGGCAGCCGTGGCGCTTCAGCTGGGACGGCGAGCGGCTGTGGGTGCTGGAAGACCGCGCCCGCGCCGCCTCGCTGCTCGACCCGCACCGCCGCGCGCTGCACGTGGCGCTGGGCGCGGCGGTGGAGAACATCGCCGTGGCGGCGGCGCACCGCGGCTTCCGCGCGCGGATGGAGCCCTTCCCCCGCCCGCGCGACCCACAGGTGGCGGCGGCGATCACCTTCGAGCGCGCCGGGGCCGATCCCGAAGACGATGGCGCGCTCTTTCCGCACCTGGCCGAGCGCGTGACCAACCGCCGCACCGGGAAGCGCACCCCGCTGGGCTCCGACGCCATGACGGCGCTGGCCGACGCGGCGCGGGTGCGCGGCGCGCGGGTGGACCTGTTGACGGGCGATGGGGAGATCGCGGAGCTGGCGCGGCTGCTGGGTGCCGGCGAGCGCATCCGGCAGCTCACCCGCGAGCTGCACCGCGAGATGATGCGCGAGCTGCGCTGGACGGCCGACGACGCGCTGCGCATGGGCGACGGCGTGCCGGTGGAGGCGCTGGAGCTGAGCGCCGCGCAACGGGCGGCGCTGCGGGTCGCCCAGCGCCCCGAGGTGGTGGCCACGCTGCGCGAGCTGGGCGGCGGCCGCGTGTTCCAGGAGCGGGTGGAGAAGGCGGTGCTGCGCTCGAGTGCCGTGGGGCTGGTGACGGTGGGCGGCGCCACCAGCGCCTGTGCGCTGCGCGGGGGACGGGCGGTGGAGCGTGTGTGGCTGCGCGCCACGGGGCTGGGGCTGGCGTTCGAGCCCGTGACCTCGCTGATCTACATGTTCGAGATGCTGGACGGCAGCACCGCCACGGTGTTCTCGGGACGGGAACGGGAGGAGCTTCGTTCCCTCCGTGCCCGCTTCGACGCGCTGTTCAAGGTGGCCGAGGGCGGCACGCGGCTGATGCTGTTCCGCCTGGGGCTGGCCGGGGCGCCGTCGGCCCGCGCGCCGCGGCTGCCGCTGGAGGCGGTGCTGGAGTGGGGGCGCCCGGCGCTGGCAGCGTGAACGGCCGAACGGCATGAACGCAGAGCATCGGAGAGAAGGAGTCAGGGGGAGAACCGCGATGAAGTTCTCCCCCTGACTCCATTCCCTCCAATGCTCGCGGCGAAGCCGCCCACGCAGTGGCTCCGGCCCGCCGCCGGTGCCGGGATGCACTTCCCATGTGCCCCGCCGCGTGGTATGCTTTGCAGGATGCGTCCTTCCACCCGCGGAGGACGTTTTCTGTCTCCGGAAATCGACATACGACAATGGCACAGGGTAGCACAGTGGCTGAGAAAACGAAGGGCGGCCAGCAGCAGGCCCGCACCGCCATCACCCCCACGCGCGACGAAGACTACGCGCAGTGGTACCAGGCCGTGGTGCGCGACGCCGACGTGGCCGAGATGAGCCACGTGCGCGGCTGCATGGTGATCAAGCCGTGGGGGTACGGCATCTGGGAGCAGCTCCAGCGCACCCTCGACCGCAACATCAAGGGCGCCGGCGCGGTGAACGCCTACTTCCCGCTGTTCATCCCGCTCAGCTACCTCGAGCGCGAGGCCGCGCACGTGGAGGGCTTCGCCAAGGAGATGGCGGTGGTCACGCACCACCGCCTCGAGGCGCGCGACGGGAAGCTGGTGCCCACCGGCGAGCTGGCCGAGCCGCTGATCGTGCGCCCCACCTCGGAGACGATCATCGGCGAGAGCATGGCCGACTGGGTGCAGAGCTACCGCGACCTGCCGCTGCTGCTGAACCAGTGGGCCAACGTGGTGCGCTGGGAGCTGCGCCCGCGCGTCCTCCTCCGCACCACCGAGTTCCTGTGGCAGGAGGGGCACACCGCGCATGCCACGCACGACGACGCGATGGAGTACACGCTGCGCATCCTCCACGACGTGTACGAGCGCGTGGTGCGCGACGAGCTGGCGGTGCCGGTGATCCCCGGCGAGAAGACGCCGGGCGAGCGCTTCCCCGGGGCCGAGAACACCTACTGCATCGAGGCGATGATGCAGGACGGGCGCGCCCTGCAGGCTGGCACCAGCCACTACCTGGGGCAGAACTTCAGCAAGGCGTTCAACATCTCCTTCCAGAGCGCCGAGGGCGGGCAGGAGAACGCCTACACCACGTCGTGGGGCGTCTCCACCCGGCTGATCGGCGCGCTGGTGATGACGCACGCCGACGACAACGGCCTGCGCGTGCCGCCGCGCGTGGCGCCGCACCAGGTGGTGGTGGTCCCCATGCTGCGCAAGGACGGGGGCGAAGAGGTGCTGGCCTACGCCCGCCGCGTGGCCAACGAGATCCGCGCGCAGACCTTCGCCGGCGGACGGCCGATCGAGGTGCTGGTGGATGACACGCTGTACGAGGCGCGCGACAAGAAGTGGAAGTGGGTCAAGCGCGGCGTGCCGATCCTCCTGGAGCTGGGCCCCAAGGACATGGCCAACGACGGGGTGAGCTACCTGCGCCGCGACCGCGGCCCCGCCGAGTACGTGCGCGGCAGCCGCGACGAGCTGGTGGGCGGCGTGGGCGCCCTGCTCGACGAGATCCAGGACGCGTACCTGTCGCAGGCGCGCGCCTTCCGCGACGCGCGCACCCGGCGCGACGTGGCGACCTTCGACGAGTTCCAGCGCTACTTCGCCGAGGGCGAAGAGGCGGCCGCGTCGCAGCAGCCCGGCTTCGTGGTGGCCAAGTGGTGCGGCGACGCCGCCTGCGAAGAGAAGGCGCGCAACCTGGGCGTCACCATCCGCTGCCTCCCGTTCGACCAGAGCGGCACCGAGGCGCCGTGCGTGATCTGCGGCCGGCCGGGGACCACCGACGCGGTGTTCGCCCGCGCGTACTGAGCGCCCGGTCCGACCGTACCGAAGCCCCGGCGGCCACATGGTTGCCGGGGCTTCGCTTTGTGATGCGTCCGCGCCGACGACGCCCGGCTCGTACCCACATTGCCAGCCATCGTTCGGGTTCAAACGCTGAATGGATCTCACGCAGAGCAGCAGAGCAGCAGAGAACAACCCATCTCCTCTGCTGCTCTGCTGCTCTGCGTGAGACCTTTTCGTTCGGACCTGGACCCCGAACAAATCTCTGCGGGCGAAACCTTTCCGCGGCGACACACGTTTTTGTCGTGGAGGGTGGATGGGAGACAAATGCACGGGTAGATTCACGCAGGAGCGTGTGTCTCCGCCTCCGCAAGCTCGTTTCGATCCACCGATCAAACCGCCAGCCGCCCATCCAGCGCCCGGAGATCTCCGTCGCGATTGACGGACTCCGTGCTTGCTGCTAATCTGTTGGCAGTCTGCTAAGCTTTTAGCATCAACCCTCCCGCGGTCCCTCCTCATGCCACATCGCGCACGTCCGTTTCTTACGGCCCTCCTGCTCTGCGGCGCCGTGCTGGTGCCGCCGCACGCGTTCGCCCAGCAGGCGCCGGCGGTGCAGGCGCACACGTCGGGCGCCACGCCGCAGCTGCAGGCCGTCCGCCGCACCGGGCCCATCGTGCTGGACGGGCGCCTCGACGAGCCGTTCTGGCAAACGGTTCCGGCCGCCTCCGAGTTCCGCCAGAGAGACCCCCACGAGGGCCGGCCGGCCTCGGAGCGCACCGAGGTGCGCATCGCCTACGACGACGACGCGCTGTACATCGGGGCGCGGATGTACGACTCGCTGGGCGCGGCCGGGGTGCGCACCATCCTGGGGAGGCGCGACCAGCAGCTGGAGGGCGACTGGCTGGAGCTGGACTTCGACACCTACCACGACCACACCGGGCTCACCATCATCCAGGTGAACCCCTCGGGGATCAAGTTCGACGCCGGCCAGGCCTCCTCCTACGCCGACCCCTCGTGGGACCCCGTCTACCAGGCCCAGGCCCACCGCGACTCGGCCGGGTGGACCGCCGAGTTCCGGGTGCCCTTCAGCCAGCTCCGCTTCCCGCGCGACAGCGTGCAGACCTGGGGGATGCAGGTGGTCCGCTTCATCGAGCGGAAGAACGAGACCGACGTGTGGTCGTTCTGGGGGAAGAACGAGTCGGGCGGGCCCAGCCGCTTCGGCCACGTGACCGGGCTGCGTGCCCCGCCGCCGCGGCGCTCGGTCGAGCTGCTGCCGTACGCGCTGGCCCGCGGCTCGTTCGTGCGCCCGTCGCAGCCGGGCAGCCCCTTCGAGGACGACCGTGAGGGGAGCCTGCGCGTGGGCGGCGACGTGAAGGCGCTGCTCACCAGCACGCTCACGCTCGACGCCACCATCAACCCCGACTTCGGGCAGGTGGAGGTGGACCCGGCGGTGGTGAACCTGTCGCAGTTCGAGACCTTCTACAGCGAAAAGCGCCCCTTCTTCGTGGAGGGGAGCGGCCTGTTCGACTTCGGGAGCTTCAACTGCCACTTCTGCAGCAACATCAACTCGATGGCGCCCTTCTACTCGCGGCGCATCGGGCGGTCGCCGCAGGGGTTCGTGACCCAGGCCGCCACCTTCGTGCACACCCCCGAGAGCAGCAACATCCTGGGCGCGGCGAAGGTGACCGGGCGCCTGGCCGGCGGGCTGCAGATCGGGGTGATGGACGCGGTGACGCGCCGCGAGCGCGCGCTGGCCATCTCGCCCGAGGGCGACCGCTTCACCGAAGAGGTGGAGCCGGCCACCAACTACTTCGTGGGCCGGGTGCGGCAGAACCTGCGCGAGGGGAACCTGACGGTGGGCGGGATCGTGACCTCGGTGCTGCGCGGGTTCGACTCCGACGCGCTGCGCGGCTACCTCCCCACCCGCGCCGAGGCGGTGGGCGGCGACTGGAGCCTGTACTGGAACAACCGCGGCTACAGCCTGATCGGCAACCTGGTCGTCTCGGAGGTGGGCGGCGACTCGGCGGCCATACACCGGCTGCAGCACGCCCCCGCGCGCTACTTCCAGCGGCCGGACCGCAGCTCGG
>DASWMA010000024.1:0-12462 GCA_036399995.1 Longimicrobium sp.
GTTCCGTGGCGGCAGCTTCGGGGTGATCGTCTCCAACCTGGGCGTCAACAACTTCGCCGATCCGGACCGGGTGCTGGCCGAGTGCGTCCGCGTCCTCCGCCCGAGCGGTGTGCTGGCGCTGACCACCAACGTCGCCGGCCACATGCGCGAGGTGTACGACGTCCTCCGCGCCGTCGCCGGGGACGCGGGAGACGCTGGCGCGGTGGAGCGGCTCGCCGCCGACGAGGCGCGGCGCGGAACCGAGGCGTCGATCGCGGCGCGGGTGGAGCGCGCGGGGCTGCGCGTGCGGCGGACGGTGCGAAGCGCGTTCACCCTGCGCTATGCCGGCGGCGGCGCGCTGCTGCGGCACTGGCTCACGCGGATCGGCTTTCTCCCCGCCTGGCGTGCGGCGCTGGGCCCGGAGCGCGAGCGCGAGCTGCTGGCCGAAGCCGAGCGGCGCCTGGACGCCCTGGCCGCGCGCGAAGGCGAGCTGCGCGCCACCGTGCCGATGCTGTACCTGGAAGCCGAACGACCGGGATGAACCTGATCTTCCGCCTGATCTACGTGTTCCTGGCCTCGCTCCGCCGCACGCGGCTGGAGATGCTGGACGAGTCGGCGGTGCGCCTCGTGGTGCTCCCCACCGACCTGGACCTGAACGGGCACATGAACAACGGGCGCTACCTCACGCTGATGGACCTGGGCCGGGTGGACCTGCTGGTGCGGCTGGGGATCGTCCGCGCCATGCGGGTGAACCGCTGGTCGGGCGTGGTCGCCTCGGTGGCGGTCAGCTTCCGCCGGGCGCTGAACCCGTTCCACCGCTACGAGCTGCGCTCGCGGCTGCTGGGCTGGGACGACCGCTGGTTCTTCATGGAGCAGCGCTTCACCCGCCGCGGCCAGCTCGCCGCCTACGGGCTGGTGAAGATCCAGTTCTCCGGCCGCTCCGGCCGCCTCCGCCCGCAGCAGGTGGTGAGCGCCACCGGCTCCACCCTCGAATCGCCGCCGCTCCCGCAGGCCGTCCTGGAATGGCAGGACGCCGAGAACCGCCTGGTGGCGGGCGGGCAACCCCAGCCGGTCCCCGCATGACCCCGCAGGACCCCCGCGCCCTCGAAGAGCGCATCGACCGCCTGGAGCGCCTGGTGGGCGACCTCCAGCGCGAGCTGGCCGCCCGCCCCGCCGCGCTGCCTCCGCAGGCGTACGCGCCCCCGCAGGGGTACGGACCGCCGCAGGCGTACGGTCCGCCCCAGGGCCCGCCGCAGGGCTACGCGTCTCCGCAGGGGTATGGTCCGCCGCCGGGCGGGCCGCATCCACACTACCCGCAGCAACCGACGATGCGGCGTGCGTCGCGCGGGCTGGGGCTGCCGAAGGTGGAGTGGGACGGGCAGCTCTGGCTGAACCGGCTGGGGATCGGGCTGGTGCTGCTGGGCACCGGGCTTCTCTTCCGCTATTCGATCGAGATGGGGTGGCTCACCCCGCTGGTGCGCGTGGCCTTCGGCGCGGCGCTGGGGGCGGTGCTCTTCGCGCTGGGGCTGCGGCTCGACCCGAAGCAGCGCTACGGCGCCGTGCTGCTGGGCGGCGGGGTGGCCACCTGGTACACCACCGGCTGGGCCGCCTTCAACCTGTACGGGCTGATCGACTACCTCCCCGCCTTCCTGGGGATGGTGGTGATCACGGTGGTGGCGTTCGGGATGGCGCTCAAGCGCGACGCGCCGGCGCTGGGCGTGCTGGGCGCCTTCGGCGGGCTGGGGACGCCGCTGCTGCTGGGGGTGAGCTACGGCACCCCGCGCGGTTTCGCGCTCTACACCTGCCTGATCCTGGCGTGGACGGCGGGGGTGTTCCTGTACCGCGGCTGGCGCTGGGTGCTGTGGACCGCGCAGATCCTGGGGTGGGCGCTCCTCTTCGTCTACGCCCGCCACCTGCCTCCCCCGCCGCAGACGGCCACCGCCGACCGCTGGATCGTGCAGCTCGCGGCGGTGTTCGCGTGGGTGGCGCTGGCCGCGCTTCCCATCGCCCGGCGGGTGGCGCTGCTGCACCGCGCGGGGAAGCCCGAGCGCCACTGGCCGCACCTGGAGGTGGCGCACTGGTACGCGCTGGTGCTGATCCCCCCGCACGCGGCGATGGCGGTGGCCGCGGCCGTGTGGAACGTGCAGCCCGAGCCGTGGGGGGTGTGGACGCTCGCCGTGGCCGCGGCCTACGTCCTCGCCGGCTGGGCGCTCTACCGCCCCGACCACCGCATCGCGCGCGCGGTGTTCTTCACCGCGTCGATGCTGGTGTCGGTCGGCTGCGTGGCGGCGCTGGAAGGGAGCGCGCTGCTGCTGGCGCTGGCGGTGCAGGCGCTGGCGCTGCACTGGCTGGCGCTGCGCGGCGGCGGCCCGTCCATCCGCTGGATGGCGCACAAGGTGTTCATCATCGCCGCCACGTGGATGCTGCTCCGCCTGTTCCCCGTCGGCGAGCCCAACAGCGCGCCGCGGGTGCTGGCCGACCTGGGGGTGGTGGCGGTGGGCTTCGTCGCCTCGTACCTGTTCCGCTCGCGGCGCGGGGTGCTGGGCTACCGCTTCTTCGTGCACGTGGCGCTGATGGGGTGGCTCTGGCGGCAGCTCGCCCCCTACCAGGGCGGCGAGGGGCTGGCGACGATCTCGTGGGGCGCCTACGGGCTGGTGCTCCTCCTGTACGGCCTCCGCCAGCACCGGCCGCTGGTGGAGAAGACGGCGATCGCCACGCTGCTGGCCGTGGTCGCCAAGCTCTTCCTGGTGGACCTGTCGGCGCTGCACCCGCTCTTCCGGGTGCTCCTCTTCCTGGGCTTCGGCGGGGTGTTCCTGGTGCTCAGCTACTCGCTGCAGACGTGGTGGAAGGAAGCGCGCGAGCACGCCGGCGGCGCCGGCGCCGTGCGCTAGCGCCGTGGACGCGCCACGGACGTACACGCCGCCCGCCGGGCTGTGCGAGCGCTGCCTGAACGTGAAGGTGGTGGAGACGCGGAAGGGCTCGCGCTTCTACCTCTGCACCCTGTCCGACGTGGATCCGCGCTTCCCGAAGTACCCGCGCATCCCCGTCCTGCAGTGCATCGGCCACGTCCCCGCGGCCGAGCCGCTGTCCTCGAGCGAGAGCCCCGCATGACCACCACCGTGCTCGCGGCCTGCGCCGCGCTCCTGGCCGGCGCCGCCGCGCCCGCCGCACCCGTGTGCGACTGCGCGGGGCCGATCACCGATTCGGCGGCGGTGCGCCACAACCACGTGGTCTTCGTCGGCCGCGTGACCCGCTCGCGCCTGGTGACCGACGCGGAGGGGTTCAGCCGCCGCGTCTACACCTTCACCGCCACCCGCTGGCGGAAGGGCGCGCCGCGCCGTGCGGTGGAGGTGGAGACCGGGATGGGCGGCGGAGATTGCGGCGTGGACTTCCAGCGCGGCCGCACCTACACCGTCTACGCGCGGCGGGGCGACGGAGGCCGGCTCGGCACCGGCATCTGCTCGGGCCCGTACCTGCCGCTGCCGGCCGCGACCCGCCCCGGCGACGGCCGATGAAGCTCGTTTCCATCCAGGTCGCGCTCCCCCGCGAGCACGGCCGGGCGGACGCCGAGCGCGCGATGGACCGCGCGTGGACCACCGCGTTCTTCAAGGAGCCGGTGAGCGGGCCGGTGTTCCTGGGCCGCACCAACCTCGACGGCGACCGCCAGGCCGACCCGCAGCACCACGGCGGGCCCGACAAGGCGGCGATGGCGTACGCCGCCGCGCACTACCCGCTCTGGAACGCCGAGCTGGGGCGCGAGCTTCCCCACGGTGGCTTCGGCGAGAACTTCACGGTGGAGGGGCAGGACGAATCCAGCGTCTGCATCGGCGACGTGTACGCGATCGGCGAGGCGCGCGTGCAGATTTCGCAGCCGCGGGTGCCGTGCTGGAAGATCGCGCGGCGCTGGGGGATCAGGGAGCTGTCGGCGCGCGTGCAGCGCACCCGTCGCACCGGGTGGTACTTGCGCGTTCTGTTGGAGGGCCACGTGGCGGCGGGCGACGAAGTGGTGCTGCTGGACCGTCCCCACCCCGGGTGGACCGTGCTCCGCGCCAGCGACGTGCTGTACGCGCGCCCCCACGACGTGGAGCAGGTGCGCGCGCTGGCGGGGGTCGCCGCGCTGGCGCCCTCCCTGAGCCAGACGCTGGAACGCTACTTCGCGCAGGCCGAGGTCCCGCCCGACGAGCCGCGCCTGATCGGGCCCAACACCGACGGAGAGAGATGACGATGAACGGGAAACGCCGGACGGTCGGTGGGGCGGCGCTCGCGGCGGCCGTCGCGCTGGGCGCGTGGGGGCCCGGGGCGGCCCCCGCGGCCGCGCAGTACACGCTGACGCGGATGGCGGTGGACCTGCACGACACCGCGCCGCACACCGTCCGCCGCGTGCTGACCGCGCGCGACGTGGAGGTGGAGGTGGTGGACTGGGGCGGCAGGGGGCCGGCGCTGATCTTCCTGGCCGGCTTCGGCAACACGGCGCACGTGTGGGACGAGTTCGCGCCGCGCTTCACCCACGGCTACCACGTGATCGGCATCACCCGCCGCGGCTTCGGCGCGTCGAGCAAGCCGGCCGAGGGGTACGACGCCCAGGCGCTGGCGCGCGACGTGATCTCGGTGATGGACGCCATGCGGCTCCCGCGGGCCGCCATCGTGGCGCACTCCACCGCGGGAACGGAGCTGAACTGGCTGGCCCACCGCGCCCCGGGGCGGGTGACGCGGCTGATCTACCTCGACGCCGGCTACGACTGGGCCGACCTGTACGCCACGCCCGGATGGGCCGGCGGCCCCACCCTCGCCCCGCGCATGCCCGAAGCGCCGGCCACCGCGGCGTCGCTGGCCGCGTGGTACGCGAAGTCGGCCGGCCACCCCTTCCCCGAGTCGGAGGTGCGCGCCCTGTTCCGCGTGACCCAGGACGGGCGTGTGGGCGAGAGGCGGATGGCCGATTCAGTGGCGCAGAAGCTGGTGGCCGGCACCCCGCCCGCCGCGGTGCGGCAGGTGGTGGCGCCGGTGCTGGCCATCTACAGCGTGCCGCGCACGGTGCGCGAGCGCTATCCCTGGTACGACGAGATGACCGCGGACGAGAAGACGGCCGCCGAGGCGCGCTTCCAGCTGGAGCGCGACATCCTCCAGCGCCAGCGGCTCCGCTTCCAGAACGAGATCGGGCGCGCCCTGCGCGACGTGGTCCACGTCCCCGGCGGCGGCCAGTACCTGTTCCTGAGCCACGACCGCGAGATGGAGACGCAGATCCGCCGCTTCCTGCTGACCGCCGGCCGCGGCTCCCCCCGCGCCCGCCCCTATCTGCCGTAGCGAGAACGGAAGAGGGCTCCCGGCCGGTGTCGGGAGCCCTCTTCACATCCTCTCGTGCCAAATCCGGAGTTCGATCGCTGCACCGGCACTGATCAGCGATGCTGGCGCAGCGACGGCGTTCGGACCTCCAGCAGGCCTGCTGTCCCCTGTCCCCTGTCCCCTGTCCCCTGCCGTTCAATCCGGCAGCTTGCTCTGCTTGCGGAAGTAGTCGATCACGGCCTTGCCGATGGTGTCGGCCTTGATGTGCAGCGTCACGCTCTTCACGGCCCAGCCGATGATGGGGATCACCCCGATCGTCTCGGCGGCCACCGCGCCGGTCACACTCCCCAGCACGCCTCCGACGTGCGCCTTGAGCGAGTCCTCGTCGAAGGCGTCCACGCCGAAGGCATCGGCCACCTGGCGGATCATCACCATGTCGGCGGCGCCGAGCGCCAGGCTGGCGCCGGGGATCCAGCCGGTGAACAGGGCCGCCTTGGCCCAGCGGTCCACCAGCGTGCGCGACCTGCGTTCCGCGTCCGCCTTGCTCAGGGCAGCAGCCATCGTCCCACCTCGCGAAAAGGGATTCGCGGGCCGTGCCGGCCCGCGCTCGGGTTCATCCATTCGGCGGACCGCATCATCCGGTCCCGAGAACAGGAGAACGGAAACCGCGGCCCGATAGTTTCGCGGCGGTGGGCCCCCCAACCGGAGATTCGCGGACGGTACCGCTGTCCATGATCTCCGACCTCCCCCCAAACAGCTCTCGTCGGCCGAGCGAGTCCCTGCCGCCCGCGCCGAAGCCGCCCCCACAGCCTCGCGCAGTTTGCGAGGCTTCCTGTAGTTGTAGCATGTGGCTTCAGCCGCCCGTCACGATCCCCGCACCTTCGCACCTTCGCACCTTCACACCTCCGCACCGCCGTTCAATCCCCGCTGTACATCGCCTCCAGCTCGTAGACCGCCTGCGCGGGGCCGATCACGATCAGCGTCTCGCCCGGGTACACCACCCGCTCGGCGTCGGGGTTCAGCGTGAAGCGGCCGCCGGACTCGCGGATCGCCAGGATGCTCACGCTGCGCAGGCGGCGCAGGTCGCACCCGGCCACCGTCTGCCCGGCGAAGGGGCTGTCGGGGTCGATGGTGATCTGCCCCACGTCCACGTGGATCTCCACGCCGAAGCTGAACACCTCGTTGAACAGGTCGTGCACGGCGGGGCGCAGCAGCGCCAGCGCCAGGCGGTGCCCGCCGATGGCGTCGGGCGTCACCACGCGGTCGGCGCCGGCGCGGCGCAGCTTGGGCTCGCTGGCCTCGGTGTTGGCGCGCGCCACGATCAGCAGGTCGGGGTTCATCTCGCGGGCGCTCAGCACCGTCAGCACGTTGCTGGCGTCGCTGTCCAGCGCGGCCACCAGCCCGCGTGCCCGGTCGATCCCCGCCGTCACCAGCACCTCGTCCAGCGTGGCGTCGCCGATCACGTGGGGGATGTTCTCGGCCAGGAAGAGCTCCTCCAGCCGCTCGCTCCAGTCGATCACCACGAACGGCTCGCCGCGGGCCCGCAGGTCGCGCTCGATGCGCGTGCCCAGGCGGCCGTGCCCGCAGATCACGTAGTGGTCGCGCAGCCCGCTCACCTGCTGTTTCATCCGCCTCCTCTGCACCGAAAGCCACAGCGTCTGCCCCAGCACCACCTCCACCGCGCGGGTGGCGGCCCACGCGCCCGTGCCCACCCCGCCCAGGATCAGCCCGATGGTGAAGAGCCGCCCCCCCGGCGTCAGCGGCTCCACCTCGCCGAAGCCCACGGTGGCCACGGTGATCACCGTCATGTACGCGGCTTCCAGCCAGTCCAGGTCCTCGATCAGCCGGTACCCCACCATCCCCACCACCAGCACGATCCCCAGCACCAGCAGCGAAAGCTGGAACTGCCGCACCGGGTCGCTGAGCCGCACGCGCATGCGGTGCACGCGGTCGGCGCCCGTCACCCGCCGCGGGCCCGGCGGGTGCACCACCCCCCGGCGGCGGCGCTCGGCGCCGTCGCGATGGCCCTGGATGCGTGGCCGGCGTTCGGAATCCATCGCGTGATGGAGGTGGGATCGGGATCCTGCAGGGGGCGAATCCTACGGAAAACCGCGGGTGCCGGGCGTGTCCCTCCGCTGCGCTCCGGGCCGGGCTGCGCGCGCGGTAGGCAACGATACCGCCGTTGCCAACCGCGCCGGGCCACCGCCGCGCGGGGCATCCAGTCGATCCGTCGTACATCTCTCGCGCGCGGCGGCATCCCGGCCCTCCGGGCGCGCATCCCTCACGCAAGTGGCGGATTCGCAAGCGTTTGCGCGTCGCCCGTCCACGGTCCGGCTACCGCGCTGAGCGCCAGGTCTCCGGCCGCCGCCGCGCCGACGCGCACGTGCTCAGCGCGTGCCCGGCTGGGGAGAGGCGTGCGGAGCGTCGTCCGTGCGCTCGCCGGCGGCCGCGGCCTCGAACCGCGCCACGATGCGGCGCGCCTCGTCCATGCTCACGCCGTACAGCCGCGATGCGCTCGCGACCGCGAGCGCCACCTCGCCCTGCTGCACCAGCGCGTCCACGTAGAAGTCGCGCGCCTGCTCGCTCGCCACGCCCTTCCGGGTCAGGTCCACGGCGTGCGCTTCGGCGGGCTCCACCGGCACGCGCGCCGCCAGCAGCCGCACCGCCTCGTCCACCGTCGGCCGCAGCCACGCCGAGGTGCCGCGCCAGCCTACGCGCACGCCGTCGCTCCAGGTCACCGCCACGGGGTGGTGGCTCAGCGTCAGCAATCCGGCGCCGCGGTACGATCGCTCGTAGCGCAGCCGCTCGCGCAACCCGGCCAGGTCCGCGCTCCGCAGCCGGAACACCAGGAACGGCTCGGAGCGCGTCACCACGCTGCTGCGGACGTGCTGCGTCACCGACACCGAGACGGGCTGGACCGAGGCGATCTCGTCCCACCCGATCTCCAGCACCTGCGGGTCGCTGGCCGGGAACGAGGTGTTCACGTACGGCCGGAAGTGCACCAGCACCCCCCGCTCACCGATCGCCAGCACCCAGTTGGACGGGAGAAAGACCTTCCTCGCCGTCGCCGCGATCCACACGCCCATCAGCAGCATCCCCACCCCTAGGAAGGTGAAGAAGCCGTCGTCCGAGCGAACGCCGGTCACGATGATCGCCAGCGCGATCAGCATCATCCCGCCCACCACCACCACCGGTTGGCCCGGCGGCTCCCGGAACACCGTCGCCCCGCGGAGGTCCGCTTCGTCCAGCCTCAGCAGCCGCATACGCCCTCGGATTGTACGGGGTGCGCCTACGTGTGAAATCCGTTGAGAGTCGAAGGTTGCGAGGGATTTCGTGCGAGAATTTGCGAGTGAGCTCGCCGCTACAACGGCACGCAGTCCGCCTTCGCGGACTTCCCCGCACCAGCATCTTCGCGACGAGCCGAGATCCGCCGCAACAGCCTCGCGCGGTCTGCGAGGCTTCCCGTGGTCGTTGCTGCGGCTTCAGCCGCCGGTGCGATCCCCGCCGAAGCGGCAGCAGGCCCGTCCTCCGCCACGATCCCAGCCTCGCGCAGTTTGCGAGGCTTCGTGCCGTTCCAGCCCGCGGCTTCAGCCGCCCGTCGCGGTGTCCGTCGCGGTGTCCGTCGCGGTGTCGGTCGCGGTGTCGGTTGCGGTTTCGGTCGCGGTGTCCGCCCCGCTATCCGTTGCGGGGCCCCTCGCGATGGCCGGCGGAGGGCTCGCATCCCCGAACCCGCGCGTCGCCTCCACCGCCGCGCGGTAGCGCTCCACCTGCCGGTCGATCTCCGCCGCGCTCCAGCCGATCCCCTCCTCGCCCGCCATCCGCTCCGCGATCGCCCGCGCCACCGAGAGGCCCCCGTCGCGCGCCTCGTAGAACAGGTGCAGGCGGCGGGTCAGCACGTCGTCCAGCGTCAGCGCCATCTCGCCGCGCACCACGTGCGGCACCTCGGCCCACACGTACGGCCGGCCGGGGGTGATCCGCTCGCCCAGCTGCCGGTCGGCGCGGATGGCGGCCAGGATCGCCTCCGCGTCCTCGCCGTAGGCGCGCGCCAGGTGCCGCCCCACCTCGCCGCCGATCCCCAGGTCGTCGGCCTCGTCCACCACGTGCGCGGCGAACTCGGTCCACGAGCCGCGGGGGGCGCCGGGCAGCGGGAGGTCGGCGGTGGGCGAGATCCCGGCCTCCACGCGGTGGCGCTGCTTCAGCCGGTCGGCGGCGCGGTCCACGAGCTGCCCGGCCATCACCCGGTAGGTGGTCAGCTTGCCGCCCGCGATGTTCAGCAACCCCGAGCGGTCCCACCAGATCTCGTGCTCGCGGCTGGTGGCGCTCTCGCTTCCGCCCCCCTGCAGCGGGGCCAGCAGCGGCCGGATCCCCGCCCAGGTGCTCACCACGTCGGCCACGGTCAGGCTGGCGTCGGGGAACACCGAGTTGGCGCTCTTCACCAGGTACTCCACGTCGGCCTGGTCGGCGCGCACGTCGCCCGGCGAGCCGTGGAAGTCGGTGTCGGTGGTCCCCACGTAGGTGAAGTCGCCCCAGGGGAGCACGAACATCACCCGCCCGTCGATCGGCGACTGGAAGGTGATCCCGTTGCGGTTCCCGATCCGCTCGCGCTCCACCAGGATGTGCACCCCCTTGGTGGGGCGCAGCCGCGGCTTCGCGTCGGCCTGCGCCAGCCTGCGCACCACGTCGCTCCACGGCCCCGTGGCGTTCACCACCACCCGCGCGCGCACCTCCGTCTCCGCGCCGGAAAGCCGGTCGCGCACCCGCGCGCCCGCCATCCCGCCCTCGTGCAGGAAGCCCGTGACCTCGGCGTGCGAGACCACGGCGGCGCCGGCCTCGTGCGCGCCGCGGGCGTTGGCCAGCGTGAGCCGCGCGTCGTCCACCGACGCGTCGTAGTAGATCGTGGCGCCGGAAAGACCCTGCACCCGCAGCCGCGGCTCCTCGCGCTGCACGTCGGCGCGCGAGAGGACGCGGTGGCGTCGGATGTTGCGGAAGAGGGAGAGGGCGTCGTAGAGCCACATCCCCGCCTGCAGCATCAGGAAGGGGGTGGGCCCGCCCTGGTAGACGGGAAAGACGAAGGGGAGGGGGTGCACCAGGTGCGGCGCCAGCTCCAGCAGCCGCCGGCGCTCCGCGCTGGCTTCGAACACCAGGCGGAAGTCGTACGTCTCCAGGTAGCGCAGCCCGCCGTGGATCAGCCGCGACGAGCGCGAGCTGGTGCCGTGCCCCCAGTCGCCCGCGTCCACCAGGGCGACGGAGAGCCCGCGCCCCGCCGCGTCGCGCGCCGCCGCCGCGCCGGTGATCCCCCCGCCGATCACCAGCAGGTCGAACACGCCCACCCCCAGCGCGCCCCAGTGCTCCGCGCGCGCGGCCGCCGAGAACGCGGGCGATTCGTCCATCATCGCCGACCGGAAGGCCGAGGGCTCATGATCCCGCCGAATCCCGGAATTCCTCCGTCGTACCGGCGTCGCTGATGGATCACACGGAGGAAACGGAGGGAACGGAGGACCTGTGTCGAAGTCCTCCGTTCCCTCCGTTTCCTCCGTGTGAGATCCAGCAGGTCCCGATGCAGCAAGTGAATTCCGGGATTCGGGATCAGCCGCCCGCCGCGGGCGCGTCGTCCATCCCCAGCGCGCGCAGAAGCGAGCTGAACGACACGTCGGTGTGGCTCAGCACGAACACCCCCTCGAAGGTGGTGTCGAGGAAGGTGAAGTCGGTCTCGATCATCAGCCCCGACACGTGGTGCGCCATGTCGGCGCGTTCGCCCTCGTGCAGCTCGGGAGTGCCGATCATCACGCTCTTGGCCAGGAAGGTGCCCAGCACCCCCACGTATGCGGCGCAGACGATGTTCCCCATCTCGTTCAGCGCGCTCTGCTCCAGCGGGCCGATGGCGCTGGAGGGGTCGCGGCGCAGCATCAGCGCCACCATGCGCAGCGCCGTGTCGCGCGCCAGGATCAGCGAGGCGCGCTCGCCGCCGCTGTCGGTGATGCCGATGATCGGCACGGCCACCACCACCAGCGACCCGGAGCCGGGCACGGCGCGCGCGGCCTCCGCTTCGCCGCTGGCGAACTCGATGCGCGGCACCGAGATCATCACCCGCAGCCGGGTGAGCGCCGACAGGTTGGTGGCGGCATGCCCGGCGCCGATGTTCACCACCTCGCGGATGGCGTCGAGCTGCTTGGGAGTCAGGGCTTTCAGCGTCATCAAACCGGGCTCGTGCGCCGTGGTCGGCGTCTGGTTTCTTGCTCGTGTGCGGCCGGGGCGCGCGGCTGCACGATGCGCGCCCGGTAAGAAACGACGGTGCGGGGGTACGGAGGTACGGGGGTACGGAAATGCGCTCGGGACGATGCGATTTCCGTCAGCGTCCGGGAGTCCGCGGGCCTGGGCGGCGCGGCGGGCGGCGAGCCACCCCCGTACCTCCGTACCCCCGTACCTCCGCACCTCTCACAGACGGGGCGTCGTCACCCCCACCTGCCCCTGGTACTTCCCCTTGCGGTCGGCGTAGCTCACCTCGGGCGGCTCGTCGCCCTCGAAGAACAGTACCTGCGCGATTCCCTCGTTCGCGTAGATCTTCGCGGGAAGGGGAGTCGTGTTGCTGATCTCCAGCGTCACGTACCCCTCCCACTCGGGCTCGAAGGGGGTGACGTTGGTGATGATCCCGCAGCGTGCGTAGGTGCTCTTCCCGACGCAAAGGGTGATCACGTTGCGCGGGATGCGAAAGTACTCCACCGAGCGGGCCAGCGCGAACGAGTTGGGCGGCACGATGCACACGTCGCCCTCGAAGTTCACGAAGCTCCGGTCGTCGAACGCCTTGGGATCCACGATGGCGTTGTTGACGTTGGTGAAGATCTTGAACTCGCTGGCCACCCGCATGTCGTAGCCGTAGCTCGACACCCCGTAGCTGATCGTTCCGCTGCGCACCTGCGCGTCCTCGAACGGCTCGATCATCCCGTGCTCGCGGGCCATCCGGCGGATCCAGCGGTCGGGGCGGATGCTCATGGCGGAACAGGACTTGAAGGGAGCGGCGGGCCTGCTACGCGGTGGGCGAACCACCCCCCGCGCCAGGGGTATCGGAAACGCCCGGAAACACCGGGGTTTGGAGCCGCCAACGTACGCACGGGGCACGGCCCCGGCAAGGCCCGCCGCTGCTTGACATCGCTCGCGGCCGGGCAGTATCTTGGCCCGGCTCCGGACAAGTGAACGTTTTCACAA
>DASWMA010000025.1:0-2412 GCA_036399995.1 Longimicrobium sp.
CGCCCACGAGTTCCTGAAGTGGGTGGACAGCGGCCAGTACGAAGAGGTGCTGTCGCGCAGGACGCGGCTCCACGCGCCGGCACCGCCCCCGCTTCCGCCGCCGGTGTCGGCGCAGACGCTCCCCGCCGGCATCAGCTACTGCCCGCAGTGCGGCAACCGCATCGACGGCCCCGCCACCTTCTGCTGGCGCTGCGGCACGCGCCTGGGCTCCACCCCGGCGATCCCGAGCGCGCCTCCCGACTCGGTGCGGTAGCTCCCCGCCGGATCTCGACGAACTGCGTGGGCGGCTTCGCCGCGAGCATCGGAGAAAAGGGAGTCAGGGGGAGAACCGCCGTCACGTTCTCCCCTTACTCCTTTTCCTCCGATGCTCTGCGTTCATGCGGTTAAACAGCCTTGGAACCGCACGGAATCGCCGGACTTGGTAACGCTTCCCAACCCGGTCACCCCTCCGCGCGGTCGCCCGCGAGCTCCACCTCCAGCCCGAAGGTGGCGGCGAAGAGGTCCGACTTCCGCTTGAGGGCCCAGCGCTCCAGCAGCAGGTCGCCCTCGCCCTCCACCTCCAGCTTCAGCTTCTTCCCCCTCACCCGCGCCGTCACCGAGCGCACGGCCTGCAGGTGCTCGCGGTCGAGCGCGTCGGCGATGCGCAGGAGCGAGGCGAGCTTCACCACCCGCTGCCGGTCTTCCTCGGGCAGCGCGGTGAAGGCGATGTGGTGCTCGGCGGGCACGCCCTTGCGGTGGTAGCGCGCCACGTTGGCGATGATGTCGATCTCGCGCTGGGTGAACTCGGGGACCTCGCTGTTGGCGATCAGGTACAGCGAGTGCTTGTGGTGCTTCTTGTAGCCCACGAACGAGCCGATGTCGTGCAGCACCCCGGCGGCCAGCAGCATCCGCCGCTCGGTCGGCCCCATCGCGTGCACCTTCTCGAGCTGGTCGAAGAGCGAGCCGGCCAGCCGCGTCACGTGCATGGCGTGCGCCTCGTCGAACATGTAGCGCCGCCCCAGCGCGGCCGCGCCCGCCACCGCCTGCCGGTCCTTGCGGTCTTCGTGCTCCTGGTGGCTCACCAGGTCTTCGGCCAGGTCGATCAGCACCCCGTCCTTGAGCCCCACCGCCGGCACCAGCACCACGTCGGCGCCCGCCAGCGTGGCCACCCGCTCGTAGATCATCCCCGCGGGGAGGATCACGTCGGCGCGGTCTTCCCTCAGCCCCAGCTGCTCCACGCGCTGGCGGTAGCTGAGCCGCGACAGCATCTCCACCGTCATGCGCAGCATGGCCACGGGGACGGCGGCCACCTTCCCCCGCCCCGGCTCGGTGCCGGCCAGCCGCGCCAGCGCCTCGGCGTTGCCGCCGGTGGCGATGGTGCCGCGCGGGTTCCAGTGCTGGGCGATGATGGGGATCTGTAGCGTGGCCGCGTACTCGCGCAGCAGCCGCTGGAAGCGCCCCGGCTCGTCGCCCGCCCCGGAAAGCTCTTCCAGCAGCCGCACCGAGCCCATCACGTGGCTCTCGCTCCACAGGATGCCGTTGGCGTCCACCAGCGACACCTCCACGCTCCCGCCGCCCACGTCCACGGTGATCCACTTGTCGTCGCCCATCTTCACGTGGTTGGCGACGGCCACGTAGACCAGGCGCGCCTCTTCGTGCCCGGTGATCACCTCCAGCTCGATCCCCGCCTCGCGCCGGATGCGGGCGACCATCTCGGCGCCGTTGCGGCTTTCGCGCGTGGCGCTGGTGGCCACCGCGCGGTAGTGCACGATCCCCAGCGCGTCCATCCGCGCGCGGAAGCTCTTCATCGCCTCCACCGCGCCGCCCATGGCCTCGGGCGTCAATTTCCCGCTCAGGAACACGTCGTGGCCCAGGCGCACGGGCACGCGCGTCTCCTCCACCACCTGGTACTCGCCCAGCGCGGTGAAGTCGGCCGCCAGAAAGCGGATGGCGTTGGAGCCCATGTCCACCGCCGCCACCCGCAGCGGGAACTGCGGCGGCTCGGCGGCTTCCTTGCGGGGCCTGGCGGCGGTACGGATCTGCGGCATCAGGGTGCGCTCGGGGATCGGCGGCGGGCGCGGCGGGCGCCCGGCGGCACAGCATCATCCACCCCCGAGGGGCCGGGGTCAAGGCACGCACCCGGCCGGTTCCGGAGGATCGGGGTACCTGAGTGGGAGAACCGTGCCGCGGCGGGGAGTAGAACGGATGGTACGGAGGAATTCCGGATCGGGTGATACCGGATCCGCACGGTCTGTCGTCACATCGGACTCTCGTTGGGGTCACACAGAGGCACAGAGACCACAGAGAACTGCGGCGGTTTTTCTCTGTGTCCTCTGTGCCTCGGTGTGAAACCCCGGCAGACCTGGTCGCAGCGACAGCGCCTGCGGATCGGGCAGGTCAAGGCGGACGGGCGTCGTGTTCGAACGAGCGTTC
>DASWMA010000026.1:0-9104 GCA_036399995.1 Longimicrobium sp.
CTTGGCACTCAGCACTCAGCACCTAGCACTCAGCACTCAGCACCTAGCACTCAGCACTCAGCACCTAGCACTCAGCACTCAGCACCTAGCACTCAGCACCTAGCACTCAGCACCTAGCACTCAGCACCCAGCACTCAGCACCCAGCACTCAGCACCTAGCACCCCAGCACTTTCGGCCGCCGGACCCCGCGGCCATAGTTGCATAAGGTTTGCACCCCGTTAGCTTTCCCCCGCCGCGTTCCGCGGCTCCTTGCAGGCCCCGCCCCCACGCGGGGATCGAGCGTCCGGTGCAGTCCCCGGCCCGACCCGCAGGCCACACCGATGCACTGGCAGTACACGCCCTTCCTCCTTCCGCTGCTGGCCGCGGCGCTGCTGAACGCGGCGCTGGGCGCGTTTTCGTGGCGGCACCGCTCGGTGCCCGCCGCGCGCGCCTTCGCGCGGCTGATGGGGGCGTGCGCGTGGTGGTCGCTGTTCTACGGGCTGTACCAGGCCACCACCGACCTGTGGGCCAAGCACCTCTTCGCCGACCTGGTGCAGCTGGGCGCCATCGCGGTGCCGGTGGCGTGGTTCGTGTTCACCGCGCGCTACACCGGGCGCGACGGCTGGGTCACCCCGCGCGCGCTGGCGCTGATCGCCGCCATCCCGGTGCTGACCGCGGCGCTGCTGCTGACCAACGAGCTGCACGGCTGGTTCTGGAGCCGCTTCGAGCTGGTGGTGCGCAACGGCCGCATCGCGGTGCTCACCACCAACGCGTGGGGCTTCTGGCTGCACGTGGGCTACTCGTGGGTGATGCACTCCATCACCGTGGGCCTGCTGGTGCTGAAGGTGATGCGCTCGCCGCACCTGTACCGGCTGCAGGGCGCCGCCATCCTGTTCGGCGCGCTGGTGCCGTGGCTGGGGAACGTGCTGCACATCGGGCGGATGGTGCGCTTTCCCGCCAACCCGATGCCCTTCCTGTTCACCCTGAGCGGCGCCGCCTTCGCCTGGGCCATCTTCCGCTTCCGCTTCCTCGACATCCTCCCCGTGGCCCGCGAGGCGGTGGTGGAGCGGATGACGGACGGGGTGATCGTGCTGGACGAGGAGGGGCGCGTGGTGGACCTGAACCCCGCCGCCCGGGCGCTGCTGCAGATCAACGGCACCCCGTACCTGGGCCGCCCCGGGCGCGAGGTGCTGGGCGCCTGGGGGGTGCTGGCCGAAGGCGACCGCGACATGACCGGGGGCTCGGCCGAGGTGGAGGCCGAGATGCCCGACGGGCGCCGCCGCTTCGACGTGCGGATGACGGCGCTGTCGCGCGCCGGCGAGTACGGCGGGCGCGTGTTCGTGCTGCGCGACGTGTCGGACCGGGTGGAGGCCGAGGAGGCGCTGCGGCGGAGCGCCTTCATGGACGCGCTGACGGGGCTGCCCAACCGCGCGCTCTTCCTGGACCGGCTGGAGAAGTCGGTCGACCGCTCGCGCCGGGGGAAGAGCCCCTTCGCGGTGATGTTCCTGGACCTGGACCGCTTCAAGCTGGTGAACGACTCGCTGGGCCACCACATGGGCGACGAGCTGCTGGTGGCCGTGGCGCGGCGGCTGGAGGGGTGCGTGCGCCCCGGCGACACGGTGGCGCGCCTGGGCGGCGACGAGTTCGCGGTGCTCCTCGACGACGTGGCGGGTACGGAGGCCGCCATCGCGGTGGCCGACCGCATTCTGGCCGTGCTGGACCAGCCGGTGTCGCTGGAGGGGCACGACGTGTTCCCCAGCGCCAGCATCGGGGTGGTGATGGGCTCGGAGCTCGAGGCGATGCCCGGGCACCTGCTGCGCTTCGCCGACGTGGCGATGTACCGGGCCAAGGCGGGGGGGCGCAACCGGCGCGAGCTGTTCGACCCGTCGATGCACGCGAGCGTGGTGGCGCGGCTGCAGCTGGAGACCGACCTGCGCCGCGCGGTGGACCGCGGCGAGCTGCGGCTGCTGTACCAGCCGGTGGTGGAGCTGGCCACCGACCGCACGCGGGGGATGGAGGCGCTGCTGCGCTGGCAGCACCCCGAGCGCGGCCTGCTGGCGCCGTCGGACTTCATGCGCGTGGCCGAGGAGACGGGGCTGATCGGCCCGATCGGCGCGTGGGTGGTGCGCGAGGCGGCGCGGCAGCAGGCGGCGTGGCAGCGCGACTTCCCGGCCGACGAGCCGCTGCGGATGAGCGTGAACGTGTCCACCCGCGAGCTGGCCGACCCCGCCTTCACCGACCGCTTGGCCGAGGTGCTGGCCGAGGCCGGGCCGGTGCCCGACACGCTGCGGGTGGAGGTGTCGGAGAGCACCATGATGCGCAACGCCGAATCGGTGATCCCGGTGCTCGAGCGGCTGCGCGCCATCGGCGTGCGCGCCTACATGGACGACTTCGGCACCGGCTACTCGTCGCTGTCGTGGCTGCACCGCTTCCCCGTGCACGTGCTGAAGGTGGACCGCACCTTCGTGGAGCGCGTGCCCCGCGAGCCCGACGCGGTGGAGATCGTGCGCACCATCGTGGCGCTGGCCCACACGCTGGGGCTGGAGATCATCGCCGAGGGGGTGGAGACGGAGGAGCAGGCCGCCCTGCTGCGCGAGATGGGGTGCCAGTTCGCGCAGGGCTACTTCTTCGCCGGCCCCCTGACGGCCGAGGATGCCGCCGCGCGCCTGGCCGCGCAGATGGTGGTGGCGGCATCCCCACCGGGCGGCTGAAGCCACGGCAACGACGACGGGAAGCCTCGCAAACTGCGCGAGGCTGTGGACGCGGCATCCGCGCGAGCGGCCGGGTGGGTGGATCAAATCACCGTGGATGCGGTAGAGAGCACCGCGTTGGCGTGATTTGCCGTCGTGTTGGCGGAGGCGGTAGACTCACCCGACGCTCTGGCGCACTGGATTCGATCTTCAACGGCAGCGATTGATGGCTACACGCAAGGCGTTCTGGTGGGTGGCGGCGGCGGTGACGGTGGTGGCGGTCGCCTGCAGCGACCCGCTCGACATCGGCAACTTCTCGGTGGCGGGGCAGTGGAAGGGCACCGCGGCGCAGCCCGCGGGCACCGACAGCGCGCGCTACACCTTCGTGCTCGACCTGGAGCAGAACGAGGCCGACGTCACCGGCACCGCCACCATCCAGTCCGGCGGCGAGACGGTGGAGGCGGAGGTGATCGGCGAGTGGGACTACCCGAAGGTGACCATGCGCCTGACCGCCGAGGGCTTCGCGCCGCTCGACTACGCCGCGCAGTACTCCAACGCCCGCCGCGACACGCTGCGCGGCCCGCTCACCGGCTCCGGCTTCACCACCACCACGCTGGTCATCGTCCGCCAGTAGCGCCGTCTACGACAGACTACGAGCCTCCCGCAGCCCGTCTGCAGGAGGCTCGATCGATTCCCTCCCTCGCATACCCAATTCCGAGGTCGAATGTGCATTCGACCAACGGCGTGGGCGGCTTCGCCGCGAGCATCGGAGGGAAGGGAGTCAGGGGGAGAACTTCATCGCAGTTCTCCCCCTGACTCGCGTTCCTCTGATGCTCTGCGTTCACGCCGTTCGACAGCCTCCCTTGAGGCCGGTGCCGGAGAATGCACACCGAATCGCCGAATCTGGTCTCACTCATACCAGCAGAGGTTGGTTCGGGGATCATCTCCGTACCCCGCACCTCCCATCATCCCCGCACGAACACCAGCTGCGGCTCGTGGTGGCAGCTGTAGCACACCAGCGGGTGCGGCGCGGCCACGCGGCTGTCGGGCTTGAGCTGGATCTCGGTGCCGCAGCGCGGGCAGCCGCCGCGGAACGAGCGCACCTGGAAGCGCCCCTTCCAGCTCCGGTACACGGCCATCGCACCCACCAGCGCGGGGAGCGAGGTCATGAACGGGTCGAACATGGTGATCAGGAAGGTGGCCGTGGTGATGGTGCCCCACAGCGCGGCCTGGCCCAGCGTCCGCGTGACCCGACCGCCGAACGTCACCTCGCGCACCTCCACCTTCGCCACCGTATCGGCATGCCCCGGCAGCACGATGCGCGCGCCCACCGCGGCCTGTCCCTCGCTCGTCGTCATCATCATCCCCGGTCGCCGGTCCGATCATCCACGGCCATTACCGCTGCCCGTGAATACAACGGATTTTGTGGGGGATCACTCGTCAGGGTTCCGAAGAACTTCGGTGGGAGATTTCCGGACGTGCCGTCCGCCATCCGTAAGGGTCTATAGGGCCAACCACCCGTCCCCAGCCGCCACGGCAGGCCCCGCGCGTCGACGGTGACGGGGCCGCGAAACGCATCCCGCGCCCCTCCCGAGATTGCTTCGCGGACGGCTCCGCCCCATCTTCACCTGTTACCCCCCGCGGCGCCTGAACTTACAGTGCGCACGCGAACCACGGGGCCTGGCCAGGGTAGTGGAAGCCGTTGAGACGAACGGACTTTCACGCGGCACAACCTGAGGCATCGGCATGGCGTTCGAACTGGTGTCCCCCTTCCCGCCGCGCGGCGACCAGCCCCGCGCGATCGACGAGCTCACCGAGGGGCTGAAGCGCGGGGACAAGTACCAGACGCTGCTGGGCGCGACCGGTACGGGAAAGACCTACACGATCGCCAACGTGATCGCCCGGCACGGGCGCCCCACGCTGGTGATGAGCCACAACAAGACGCTGGCGGCGCAGCTCTACGGCGAGATCAAGCAGCTCTTCCCGAAGAACGCGGTCGAGTACTTCATCAGCTACTACGACTACTACCAGCCCGAGGCCTACATCCCCTCGACCGACACCTTCATCGAGAAGGACTCGTCGATCAACGAGGACATCGAGAAGCTGCGCCTGCGCGCCACCAGCAGCCTGATGGAGCGCGACGACGTGATCATCGTGTCGTCGGTCAGCTGCATCTACGGCCTGGGCGACCCGCGCGAGTACCGGCAGCTGATGCTGGTGCTGGAGCAGGGGCAGCAGATCAGCCGCAAGCAGATCCTCGAGGGGCTGGTCAACATCCAGTACGCGCGCAACGACGCCGCCTTCGAGCGCGGCAACTTCCGCGTGCGCGGCGACACGGTGGAGATCTTCCCGGCGTACGACGAGCAGGGGGTGCGCGTGGAGCTGTGGGGCGACGAGATCGAGCGCATCTCGCGCTTCCACCCGCTCACCGGCGACACCATCACCACGCAGCAGCGCACGGCGATCTACCCCGCCACGCACTTCGTCACGCAGAAGAGCACCATCGAGCGCGCCGTCCACCGCATCCGCCACGAGCTGGACGAGCGGCTGAAGGAGCTGCTGGGGCAGAACAAGCTGCTCGAGGCGCAGCGGCTGGAGAGCAGGACGAACTTCGACATCGAGATGATGATGGAGATCGGCACCTGCGCCGGGATCGAGAACTATTCGCGCCACATCGCCGGCCGCGCCGAGGGCGACCGCCCGGCGTGCCTGTTCGACTACTTCCCCGAGGATTTCCTGGTGGTGGTGGACGAGTCGCACGTGAGCGTGCCGCAGATCGGCGGGATGTTCAACGGCGACCGGGCGCGCAAGACGGTGCTGGTGGAGCACGGCTTCCGCCTCCCCAGCGCGCTCGACAACCGCCCGCTGAAGTTCGACGAGTGGGAGCAGCTGGTCCCCCAGGCGATCTTCGTGTCGGCCACGCCGGGCGAGTACGAGCTGGCCCAGAGCGGCGGCGTGGTGGTGGAGCAGATCATCCGCCCCACCGGCCTGCTCGACCCCGAGGTGATCATCCGCCCGGTGAAGGGGCAGGTGGACGACCTGCTGGCCGAGATCCGCGACCGCGTGACGAAGCAGGAGCGCGTGCTGGTGACCACGCTCACCAAGCGCATGTCCGAAGACCTGACCGACTTCCTGCAGCAGGCAGGCGTGCGCGTGCGCTACCTGCACAGCGACATCGACAGCATCGAGCGTGTCGAGATCCTGCGCGACCTGCGGCTGGGGAAGTTCGACGTGCTGGTGGGGATCAACCTCCTGCGGGAAGGGCTGGACCTCCCCGAGGTGTCGCTGGTGGCGATCCTCGACGCCGACAAGGAAGGCTTCCTGCGCAGCGCCAGCTCGCTGATCCAGACGGTGGGGCGCGCCGCCCGCAACGCGCAGGGGAAGGCGATCCTGTACGCCGACAGGGTGACGGGATCGATGCAGCGGATGATCGACGAGACCAACCGCCGCCGCGAGACGCAGATCGCGTACAACCTGGAGCACGGCATCATCCCCACCACCATCATCAAGAGCGTGGAGGAGATCGAGCTGCAGACGCGCGTGGCCGACGCCCGCGCCCCGAAGGAGCAGCCGATGGCCGGCAAGGGGAAGAAGGCCGAGCGCAAGCTGCCCTTCGGCAAGACGCCCGAGGAGATGCTGAAGGACCTGGAGAACCAGATGCGCAACGCCGCTGCCCAGCTCGACTTCGAGCAGGCCGCGCTGCTGCGCGACCAGTACCTGGAGCTGAAGGCCGAGATCGACGGCGCCAAGCCGGCGCTCACCCAGGCCCAGCGCCGCCAGGTGGCGGGGATGCGGCCGTCGGTGTGAGGTGCTTCGGCAGCTCGGGGTGAAAGGCGGCTGAAGCCACGGGCTAGAACGGCACGAAGCCTCGCAAACTGCGCGAGGCTGGTCCCGGCGCGGGATCGGCCGACGGTGCCGGGTGCCGGCCTCGCAAAGGGCGGCTGAAGCCACGGGCTACAACTATAGGAAGCCTCGCAAACTGCGCGAGGCTGGTCCCGGCGCGGTGCCGGCGATGAAGCACGACCGCCGAGGCCGCAGTCCGCGAAGGCGGACTTCCCGATGTTCCAGCCGCCGGTTTCAACCGGCGGCGAAAATCTCGACTGAGGGCGATGCGGGCGGAGCTGACGGAGGAGCAGATGCGCGCGTGGGGCGAGCGGATCGGGCGCGAGGCGCAAACGCCGCTGGTGATCGCCCTGCGCGGCGACCTGGGGGCGGGGAAGAGCACGCTCGCCCGCGCCATCGCGCACGGCGCCGGCGTGGAGGGCGACGTCCCCTCCCCCACCTTCAACCTGGTCTTCCGCTACCACACGCCGCGTGGGCTGCAGGTGGCGCATCTGGATCTGTACCGGCTGGAGGACCCCGAGGAGGTGTGGGAGCTGGGATGGGACGAGCTGGGCGGCGCGAACGACCTGGTGCTGATCGAGTGGCCGCAGCGCGCCGAAGCGCTCCTCCCCGCCCCGCGCTGGGAGGTGGAGATCGAGGAGCTCGGCGCCCCCTCCATCCGGCGCGTGGAGGCGCACCCCGTGGGCGACCCGCTCCCGCTGCCGGCGATGAACGGAGGATCGGAGTGACCACGGTGGCGCATCCGATGCTGGCGCTCGACTCCTCCACCCGCGGCGGCTCCGTGGCCGTGGGCTCCAATGGACGCGTGCTGGCCGAGCGGGTGCTCGAGGCGACCACCGGCGCGTCGTCGCTGCTGCTGCCGGCGGTGGACGAGACCGTGCGCGCAGCCGGGCTGGCGCCGCGCGACCTCTCCGCGATCGTCGTGGGCGGCGGTCCCGGCTCGTTCACCGGGCTGCGCATCGCCGCGGCCACGGCCAAGGCGCTGGTGCGCGCGCTGGGCGTGCCGCTCTTCGCCTATTCGGGGCTGATGGCCCACGCCGCCACGCTGCGCCACGGCGGCCGCCCCGTGGCCGCGCTGTTCGACGCGCGCAACCGCGAGGTGTTCGCCGGCTGCTGGCGCTTCGGCGCCGATTCCGCCGACGAGCTGCTCGCCCCCGCCATTCTCACGCTGGACCAGGCCGTGGACCTGCTCGCCCCCCACACTCCCCTGCTCACCGGCGACGGCGCCGAGGCGCACGCGGACGCGCTGCGGCAGGCGCTGGGGGCCGAGTCCGTCGTCACGCACGGCCACGAATCGCCGGCGGCGGGGCTGCTGTGGCTGGCGAGGACGGTTCCGGAGCTCGGCCACGTAGCCCGGCCGGCCACGTGGGAGCCCGAGTACCTGCGCGCGTCGGGCGCCGAGCGCATCGCGGCGGCGAGGGCGGGGTGATGGCGCGCGTGGACATGGAGGGCGCGTTCGGGCTGCACGCGCACCCCGACTTCCGCATCCGCCGCATGCGCGACGCCGACCTGCCGCGGGTGATGGTGATCGAGGAGGCGTGCTTCTCCACCCCCTGGAAGGATGCCACCTTCCGCGGCCTGATGAAGCGCACCGACACCGACCTGTACGTGGCCGAGCTCGACGACCGGATCGCCGGCTACGCCGCCTGCTGGACGGTGATCGACCAGAGCGAGCTGGGGAACGTGGCCGTGGCGCCCGAGATGCGCGGCCTGGGGATCGGCGGGGCGCTGGTGGACACCGTGGTGGAGCGGGTGAAGGAGCGCGGCGCCCACGAGCTGTTCCTGGAAGTGCGCGAGAGCAACCACCTTGCGCAGGGCATCTACCGCGATCGCGGGTTCGTGGTGGTGGGCCGCCGCCGCTCGTATTACGCGCAGCCCACCGAGGATGCGCTCGTGATGCGGCTGCGGGTGTGAAACAAGACTCTTGACAGGGCGGACAAAGCGCGCCAACATAGCGCCGAACCGCGTTGTCCACTTTGTTCAAATACGGTCAAAAGGAGGAGATGTGGCGCGCAGCCTCAACAAAGCGATGCTGATCGGCAACACCGGGTCCGATCCGGAGATCCGCACCATCCCGAGCGGGGCGCGGGTGGCGCAGTTCTCGGTTGCCACCAGCCGCCGCTGGAACGACAAGAGCGGCCAGCAGCAGGAAAAGACGGAGTGGCACCGCATCGTGGTGTGGGACCGTCTGGTGGACGTGGTGGAGCGCTACCTCCGCAAGGGCGACCGGGTGTACGTGGAGGGCGAGATCGAGTACCGGCAGTACCAGGACAAGGACGGCGTGACCAAGTACGCCACCGAGATCCGCGCCCGCGAGATCGTGCTGCTGGGCGGCAAGGGCGAGGGAGGCGAGGGGCGCGGCGGCGGTGGCGGCGACTGGGAGAGCCGCAGCGCCCGCCCGGCGGCGTCCGGCGCCCGTGGGGGCGGGGGAGGTGGCGGCGGGGGTGGCGGGGGTGGCGGCCGCGACTACGACGACTTCCAGGCTCCGCCGATGGAAGACGACGACGACCTGCCGTTCTGACTCCAGGCCGGCCTTCGTAATCCGCTGAACACGGGCGGTGCCGGCCCCGCCGGCACCGCCCGCGTGTCAA
>DASWMA010000027.1:0-4658 GCA_036399995.1 Longimicrobium sp.
ATGAGGTTCTCCCCCTGACTCCCTTTCCTCCGATGCTCGCGGCGAAGCCGCCCACGGCAGTTCGAGGATACAGGACGACCGCGCAGGCCGGGTCGCGCGGCCAATGATCAAGTGCTTGTTCGTATCAGATCAGAGCTGAAACAGCAGGACACCACGGCAACAGCAGCTGACTGAAGGCACCTCCTTAATGGTTGACGTGGTCAATCATCTTTCATTATCCTGGAGCGTAGCCTTACGCCCAGAGGATCCGATGACATCCGATACCCAGCTCGAAGAACAGGTCGCCGCCATGCGCCGCTTCAACCGCTTCTACACGCGGCGGATCGGCGTGCTGGACGAGGGGCACCTGCACAGCCCCTTCTCGCTGGCCGAGGTGCGGGTGATGTACGAGCTGGCCCACCGCCCCGACCCCACCGCCGCCGAGATCGGCCGCGAGCTGGCGGTGGACCCCGGCTACCTGAGCCGCATGCTGCGCGGCTTCGAGGGGCAGGGGCTGGTGGAGCGCGCCCAGTCGCCCAGCGACGCGCGGCAGCAGTTCGTGCGGCTGACGGAGCACGGCCGCGCCACCTTCGCCGAGCTGAACGCCCGCGCGAACGGCGACATCGCCGCGCTCCTCCATCCGCTGGCCCACGCGGAGCGGGAGCGGCTGATGGAGGCGCTGGAGACGGTGGAGTCGCTGCTGGGCGGCTTTGCCGAGCCGGAGCCGCCGGTGGTGCTGCGGCCGCCGCGCTCGGGCGACTACGGCTGGGTGGTGCAGCGCCACGGAGTGCTCTACGCGCGGGAGTTCGGGTGGGACGTGCGCTTCGAGGCGCTGATCGCCGAGGTGGTCGCCGGCTTCGTGCGCGGCTTCGACCCGGCGTGGGAGCGGTGCTGGATCGCCGAGCGCGGCGGCCAGAACGTGGGGTGCGTGTTCGTGGTGAAGAAGTCGGAGACGGTCGCCCAGCTCCGCCTGCTGCTGGTGGAGCCGTCGGCCCGCGGGCTGGGGATCGGCAGGCGGCTGGTGCAGGCGTGCACCGCGTTCGCGCGCGAGAAGGGCTACGGGTCCATCGTGCTGTGGACCAACAGCGTGCTCGAGGCCGCGCGCCACATCTACCAGGCCGAAGGCTACCGGCTGACGGCCGAGGAGACGCACAACAGCTTCGGCCCCGACCTGGTGGGGCAGTACTGGGAGCTCGACCTCACGGCCTGGCCGGGGAGCTGAGCCGGAGCGCCGCGGCTACGGGCGCACCGTCAGCGCGTGGAAGCCGCCGGCGCTGCCGATGTAGACGCGGTCGGCGACGGGGACGGCGGAGGTGAAGTAGTCCGGCCCGCCGCGCGCGCCGCCGCCGTGGTCCCACCGCAGGGTGCCGGCGGCGTCCACGCACATCAGCCCGCCCACCGACACGTAGGCACAGCGCCCGTCGCTGGTGACCTGCTGGGTGACCGAGCTCCCCCCGGTGGTGGCGCGCCACCGCAGCGCGCCGGTGGCCGGGTCCAGCCCCACGATCTCGCCGGACAGGTCCGCGGCCACCGCCACGCCGCCCACCATGGCCACGCCCGACTCGTACGGCCCCGAGCCCTGCCGCCGCCAGCGGACCTCCCCGGTGGCGCGCTCGATCCCGTAGACGCTGCCGTTGGTGGAGGCGATCACCAGCACGTCTCCCGCGACCGCGCCGGAACGGTTGACGCCGCCCTGCCACGGCCCGCCCGCCTGGTCGGGGACCGGCACCTTCCACAGCACCTCCCCGTCGGCCGCGCGGATCGCGAACACGTGGCCCGCGCCCAGCACGTCGGAGCCGCGGATGCCGCCGCGGCCGCCCACGTACACCACGCCGTTCGCCACCACCGGGGCAAAGGGGCGCTCGCCCAGGTCGGCGCGCCACCGCTGCGCCCCGGTCTGCGCATCCACCGCGAAGAGCGCGGTGGCGCCCGGCGTGTAGATCACGGCTCCGTCGCTCGCCGCCGAAGAGGCGGCCGGGTACTGGTCTGCGGGGGCGAAGGTCCAGCGCACCTGGCCGGTGCCCCGGTCCAGCCCGTACAGGTCCCACGCGGGCACCACCACCAGGCCGCCCACCCCCAGCACGTTGCCCTCGGGCAGGTCCAGCCCGGCCGGTCCGCCCGCCACGGTGAACCGCCACCGCACGGCGCCGGTCCGCGCGTCGAGCGCCACCACGCGCCGGTCGAACTCGGTGGTGAACACCGCGATGTCTTCGTCCGCGAAGGGGATCGCGTTCGCGCCCGCCGGGTCGCGGTGCGTCCACGCCAGCGACACCGGCCCGCCTCCTCCCGCGCCGGCCGGTTCCTCGCACGCCGCCAGCGCCAGCAGCAGGGCCGCGCCCCAGCACGGCGACCGGCGGCACCGCTCCCGCCGCGATGGAGAGCGATCCGTGGCAACGCGTCTGACGGCGTTCCCGAACATGGCTCGTGTGTCCTCCCTTCGACCTCTTCGAAGCTGCCCCGCAGGCCCCGCTGCCGTACTTCCACATCGCCGCGGACCCGTTCGGACGGGGCGGGATCACGATCCCCGGTCGCCCGCTTCCGAAGCAAACGCTCCGCCGGATCCAGGCATCACATCCACAGGCTGGGGTGCCCCGGCCGTTCCGCCGCCCGGCGGGTCGGGCGCGCGCTCGAAATCGCCCGCGAAGCCCAGGTGCAGCCCGCCCACGCGGCCGGCCGCGTTCAGGGTGAAGTTCGCCAGCATCGCGCCGATCGGATCCCACCGGAAGCGGAAGGTGTCGTAGTGCCAGTGCTCGAGCCGGCTGTCGATGGGGCCCACGCGCAGGCGAAGGGAGTCGCCTTCCAGCGTGACGGTGGCCGTTCCCGTGGGGCCCACGTAGCGCCCGGCGTAGTCGCCCAGCGCCAGCGTGGGCCGCGGTCCCCGCACGCGCGCGGCCTCCTGCTGCGTCTGCGCCTGCGCGCGCCGGGCGAGGATGCCGCGGCGCGCCTCGAGGAACGCCGCGCTCCAGTCGGTCGGCTCGCCGCCCAGGTACGCGTCGAGCACGCGGAAGGTCACCGCCTCGGGGAGGCCCGCCGGCATCCCCGCCGGGCCGGTGGTGTTGCTGAGCACCACCACGCCCACCTTGGCGTCGGGCACCACGGCGAAGTACGCGTGCATCCCGTCCACCATCCCGCCGTGGTGCACCACCTTGCGGCCGCGGTAGTCCATCAGCTCGGTGCCCAGGCCGTAGAGGGCGAAGTTCACGAACGGCCGCAGGGCGCCCGCGGGCGCGGGCATCACCGTCTGCGGCGACACGATCTCGGCGAAGGTCTCCTCGCCGATCAGCCGGCGGCCGCGGTACTGGCCGCGCGCCAGGAGGAAGCGGAGCCACTGCGCCATGTCCACCGCACTGGAGTTGATGGCGCCCGCCGCGCGCACGTTGGCGATGTCGTTGCGGGGGACGCGGCGCGGCTCGCCGCCGTAGCCCACGTGCGGCATGGCCACGTTCCCGCCGGCCGGCAGCTCGCGCACGCCGGTGACGCTGGCGCGCATCCCCAGCGGCGCGAAGATCCGCTCGCGCACCACCCTGTCCCAGCCCGTCCCCGCGGCGTTGCCCACCGCCACCCCGGCCGCGCCGAACATCACGTTCGAATACCCGTACCCCCTGCGGAACCCGGGGTCGGGCGAGAAGCGGCTCACCCGCTCGAGCACCTGCGCCTCGGTGAGCGGGGTGCCCAGCCACACGAAGTCGAGCCGCCAGTCGAGCCCGCTGCGGTGCGAGAGCGCGTCGCGCAGCGACAGGTGCTGCGTGGCGTACGGGTCGGCCGTGGCGAAGGTGGGGATGTGGCGGCGCAGCGGCTCGTCCCACTGCATGGCGCCCGAGTCCACCATCATCCCGGCGGCCACGGCGGTGAACAGCTTGGTCATCGAGCCGATGGCGAACACCGTGTGCTCGTCCACCGGCGCGCGGGTGCCCACGTCGCGCACGCCGAAGCCGCGCGCGTAGACCACCGAGTCGTCCTTCACCACCGCGATGGAGAGCCCCGCCACCTTCCACGTGGCGAGCGACCGGCGCACGTAGTCGTCCATCCCGCGCAGCTCGCCGGGCGTGCCGGTGCCCTGCGCGCCGAGCGGCGGCGCGGCCAGGGTGCAGAGGGCGAGCGGGAGGAGCAGCCGGGGGATTCGCATGGCGTTCCGGAAAGGCTGGTCCGTCTGGGCAGTGCCGCCGGCGGTGGGCAGACGGACACGGGGGGCGTACGATGCGCCACGACCGGCCGCGGGCGCGGCAATCTTGGTGCCCGAAGCCGCCTCCCCGCCCCTGAAACTCTCCCGCATGGCCGACGCGTAGGCCCTGGGGAGGATCGGATGCCGCGCCCCGTGAATCACCCGGGTCCACCGCACTCTTCGTCCACCCGCTGTCACAACCTGCCATGCTCGAACATCAATACGGAAAGCCCGCGCCCCGGGCGTACCCGGAGCGCCGCCGCCGGCCCCACGGTCGAGCGCTCCACGTCGCGGGGCCGTGGGGACGGCGATCCGGACGCCGCGCGGGTATCCACCGCATCCACGCCATGACACACGGTTCCGCGCATGCGTGAACGAACCCAGGCACCGGGAGGGGCCGCCGTGCGCCGCGCCTGGCGCTGGCTGGCGCTGGCGGCCGCGCTCTGCGCCACCGCCACGGCCGCGCAGGCCCAGGGTGACAGGGCGTTCGGCAGCATCCAGGGGACGGTGGTGGATG
>DASWMA010000028.1:0-12321 GCA_036399995.1 Longimicrobium sp.
ATCCTGGCCGCGTTCCCCGTGCAGGCGTACACGGGCGACAAGAAGTCGGCCGTGATCGACGTCACCGAGTTCTTCGGGGGCGACACGCCGGCGCTCAGCGGGCTCACCACGCAGCAGCGCGACCAGTTCAAGGTGCGCCGCCTGGACCCCGCCCGCAGCTTCGTGACCGCGGCGCGCAGCTACCCGCTGAACGTGGAGGTGCGCCACACGCAGACCTTCGAGGCCACGGCGCCCCCCAGCGACCGCGCCGGCGGCACCCTCACGCTGGAGATGCGGCAGTCGCTGGTGCTGCTCCCCCGGGTGCCCATGCGCCCGCGCCACGCCGACCCGCGCGCCGGCTTCTTCACCGTAGACCGCATCAACTACGGGCTCGAAGAGCAGGCGGCCGAGACGGAAAGCTTCATCGCGCGCTGGCGGCTGGAGCCGAAGGACCCGGCGGCCTATGCGCGGGGCGAGCTGGTGGAGCCGGTCAAGCCGATCGTGTACTACATCGACCCGGCCACGCCCGCGCGCTGGCGCCCGTACGTGCGCCAGGGGGTGGAAGACTGGAACCGCGTGTTCGAGAAGGCCGGCTTCCGCAACGCGGTGCGGGTGATGGACCCGCCCACCAACGACCCCGAGTGGGACCCGGAAGACATCCGCTACTCGGTGGTGCGCTGGGCGGCCAGCACCACGCGCAACGCGCAGGGGCCCAGCACGGTGGACCCGCGCTCGGGCGAGATCATCGAGAGCGACATCGTGTGGTACCACAACCACATGCGCAGCTACCGCAACCGGCTGATGATCGAGACGGGGGCGGCCAACCCCCAGGCGCGCTCGCTGGAGCTTCCCGAGCCGCTGATGGGCGAGACCATGCGCCAGGTGATCACCCACGAGATCGGCCACGCGCTGGGGCTGCCGCACAACATGATCGCCAGCGCCTCGTTCCCGGTCGACTCGCTGCGCAGCACGAGCTTCACGCGGCGCTACGGCGTGAGCGCCACCATCATGGACTACGCGCGGCAGAACTACGTGGCGCAGCCGGGTGACGGGCTGCAGCCCAACGACTTCATCCGCCGGCTGGGGCCCTTCGACGACTTCATCATCGAGTGGGGCTACCGCGTCTTCCCCGACGCGCCCACGCCCGAGGCGGAGCGCCCGCGGCTCGACCGCATGCTCTCCCGGCCCACGGGCCCCATGCCGTACCGCTACCTGCCGCAGTACCTGTCGGGGATCGACCCGCGCGCGCAGACCGAGGACCTGGGCGACGACCCGGTGGCGGCCACGGGCTACGCGCTGGCCAACCTGCAGCGGGTGGTGCCCAACCTCCCCTCCTGGACGGCGCGCCCCGGTGAGGACGACGAGGACCTGATGGAGATCTACCGCGAGACGGTGGGGATGTGGAGCCTCTACATGCGCCACGTGGCCAGCGTGATCGGCGGTGTGCGGGTGGACCCGCGCACGGCGGCCGACCCGGGCCCCGTCTACACGCCGGTGCCGCGGGCGGCGCAGCAGCGCGCGCTGGCCTTCCTGGCGCAGAACGCCTTCCGCACCCCGTCGTGGCTGGCCCCGGCCAGCATCACGCGGCGGGTGGGCGTGACGCCGGTGGCCGGCGCGCAGGCGGCGGTGGTGACCGCGCTGCTCGACGCGCGCCGGCTGGACCGGATGGCGCTGAGCCAGGAGATGGACCCGGCCGCGGCGTACGCGCCGGCGGAGTACCTGGCTGACCTGCGCCGCGCCGTGTGGAGCACGTCGGCGCCCGACGCCAACCTGCGCGGGCTGCACCGCGTGTACCTGGACCGCCTGGCCGCGCTGGTGCAGCCGCCTTCCGCAGGCGCCGGCGGGGCGGGTAGCGCGGGCGGGGGCGGCGAGGGCCCGCCGCCGCCGCTGCTGGCGCCGCTGAACGTGCCCCGCAGCGACCTGCCGGCCCTGGCGCGCAGCGAGCTGACGGCGATCCGCGCGCAGGCGCGCCGCGCCGCCGCCCTGGCCCCCGAGGGCGTGCAGCGCGCCCACTGGGCCGACGTGGCCGCGCGCGTGGACGAGATCCTGGACCCGGCCGGCCGCAGCGCGGCCGCACGCTGACAACGCCGGGATCATGCAGAAGGCCCCCGCGGCGCATCCCCCGCTGGGGCCTTCTGCGTTCCGGGGCGCCGCCGCCGCCAGCGAGAACCCGTTTCGATCCGGCAGTGGAGCAGAGGGGCGGATGCGGACCTGCCCCACCCTTCCGATCGGAAGGGCGGGGCAGGGATTTCCTGCTTTGTGGGAAAAGCAGATCTGTTTCCTAGACAGACTTCTCGTACTGGAAACGGTTGCCGCCGGCGTACAGGATCAGGAGCCCCTCGGCGATCGTGCCGCTCTCGGGAGCCGTGTCATTCGGGTTTTCAAAGACGAAATTGTACATCCCCCCTGCCTTCGCGTACCTTCCCCCGCTCGCCACGTCCCATGTCTCCGTCGCGGGGGTCATCACGCTGGTGCGGGTGTCGGTGTTCTCGTACTTGAAGAAACCGGAGAAGTCATGCGGGGGGACGAGGACGAGCTCGGAGTCGACAACCACCGTACTCACGTACTCTTCCGTCTTTACCCACTGGGGGGGCGCGCTGCCATTGATCGTCTGCAGCTTGTACGTGCCGGCTTCGCTCATGATGATCACCTCGGATGAAAGGGTGCCCTGCGCCCCGCCTTCCGCAGCGCTGCACCGCGCCGTTCGCGTAAGGCGGGCCTGCCGCCGGCACGTTTTCCCGGGAGAAGACCCGGGCGCCGGCGCGGTCCTGGGCGGCGCGCGGACCGCGGCCCAGGCTTCGTGGTGATCGGGCTCTCGAGGTGGAGCGTAGGGAAGGGATCGTTTCGAGGGCTCGGCTCGTGCGCAGACAAGATAGCGTGCAAGCGCCGTTGCCGCTCAAAATAAATTCTCAGTGCCTCTGTGCCTCTGCGTGATTCCCAGCCGGACTGGATTCAGCAACGGATCATGCGGATCGGGTATGATCATGATGATGATCCTCCTGGTCGATGACCCGCGCCGCGAGAGGTGGCACGACCGCTGGTTCAACCTCATCCCGCCGCGGATCCGCGCTTCGCCCCCCATCCCGCCACTTGTTGTCCCTGCCGCGCCGCTACTAGATTTTCTGTCTCGCCGCGGAGATGAGCCGCGGCGGAGCATCATCGTCGACACACCTGTAGATCCGATACCGACAGAGGAGGGAAACGTGTCCGAAGGGCAGGCGCAGCAGTTCGCCTTCCAGGCCGAGGTGCAGCGGCTTCTCGACCTGGTGATCCACTCGCTGTACACCCACAAGGAGATCTTCCTTCGCGAGCTGGTCTCCAACGCATCCGACGCCATCGACCGGCTGCGGTTCGAGGCGCTCACCAACCCGGATCTCCTCCCGGAGGGCCACGAGCCGAAGATCCGGCTCATCCCCGACAAGGAGAGCCGCACCCTCGTCATCGAGGACGACGGGATCGGGATGACGCGCGACGAGGTGGTGCAGAACATCGGCACCATCGCCCGCTCGGGGACGCGCGAGGCGCTGGCGCAGCTCAAGGAGAAGGCCGGCGACGGCGCCGCCCAGCTGATCGGCCAGTTCGGCGTGGGGTTCTACTCGTCGTTCATGGTGGCCGACCGGGTGGAGCTGGTCACGCGCAAGGCGGGGAGCGACGAGGCGGTGCGCTGGACCTCGTCGGGCGGCGGCTCGTTCACGGTGGACGAGGCGGAGCGCGACCGGCCGGGCACCACCATCACGCTGCACCTGAAGCCGGTGGACAGCGAGAACGGGGTCGAGGACTACGCCGACCGCTGGGTGCTGCAGCGCCTGGTGCGCCAGCATGCAGACTTCATCACCTACCCGATCCTCCTTCCCGCCGAGAAGCCCGAAGAGGTGCCCGAGGGCGAGACGCCGGAGCCCGAGAAGCCGCTCAACTCGATGAAGCCGATCTGGTCGCGGCCGCCGAGCGAGGTGAGCAAGGAGGAGTACGCCGACTTCTACAAGCAGATCTCGCACGACTGGAGCGAGCCGCTGGAAACCATCCACACCCGCGGCGAGGGGCTGGTGGAGTTCCAGGCGGTGCTCTTCATCCCCTCGCGCGGGGCCACCGAGCTGTACTACCCCGGCTTCAAGCCCAACCTGCGGCTGTACGTGAAGCGGATGCTGGTGCGCGAGAACAGCGAGGAGCTGCTCCCGCGCTGGCTGCGCTGGGTGCGCGGCGCGGTGGACAGCCCCGACCTGCCGCTGAACGTCTCGCGCGAGATGCTGCAGAGCGACCGCCACGTGAAGCAGATCCGCAAGACGCTCACGAAGAAGGTGATCGACGCGCTCAAGCGGATGCTGGAGGCCGACCGGGCGAAGTACGAGGGCTTCTGGCGCGAGCTGGGCCGCGCGGTGAAGGAGGGGGTGGACAGCGACTGGGAGAACCGCGACGCGCTGCTCAACCTGCTGCTGCTGGGCAGCTCGCGCGACGCCGAGGCGCTCACCACGCTCAAGGAGTACGTGGAGCGGATGCCCGAGGGGCAGAGCGACATCTGGTACCTGACCGGCTCCAGCCGCGAGCAGATCGAGAACTCGCCCGCGCTGGAGACCTTCCGCGACCGCGGGTGGGAGGTGCTGTACCTGACCGACCCCGTGGACGAGCTGGTGGTGCAGAGCGTGACCGAGTTCGAGGGGAAGAAGGTGCGCTCGGCGGGGAAGGGCGCCGTGGAGCTCGACGAGGGGGAGAAGAAGGAGGCCGGCGAGGAGCGGAAGAAGGAGTTCGAGCCGTTCCTGGGCGCCCTGCAGAAGCGACTGGAGACGTGGGTGAAGGAGGTGCGCCTCTCGGGCCGCCTCACGAAGTCGCCCGCCGTGCTGGTGGTGAGCGAGCACGACTACTCGCCGCAGCTCGAGCGGCTGCTGTCGCAGGGCCGCGACGGGATGCGCCAGCGGCGCATCCTGGAGCTGAACGCCGGCCACCCGCTGGTGCAGGGCCTCCGCCGCCGCTTCGACGCCAACCCCAGCGACCCGGTGGTGGGCGACTACGGCGAGCTCCTGCTCAGCTGGTCGCTGGTGGCTGAAGGCTCGGGCCCGCACGACCCCGTGCGCTTCACCCAGCTGGTGGCCGGGCTGATGGAGACCGGCCTCGACGCGGCCCCTGCCCCCGCTCCCGCCGCCGAGTCGCCGGACGAGCCGGAAGCGGCAGCCGCGGAGCCGGCGGATGCACCGTCCGCCGAGCCCGCGGCCGAGCCGTCCGCCGAAGCAGCGTCCGCTGAGGCGGCCGACGCGGAGGAGTCGTCCGAATCGCCTTCGCCGTCCACCGAAGAGCCGGCGGGAAGCAAGAGCTGATCGGCCGCGCCAGGAGCGCTGCTGTGGTCCCACGACGAAGCCCTTCCTCGAGCGGTGCTCGGGGAAGGGCTTCGTGATTCGAGAGTGTCGCGGATGTCAGCTCATCCGCCGCCCCTGCGGAAGCGCGCGGTCACCTCGTCGCCGGCGTACAGCACCAGCACGTCGCCGAAGACCGCGAAGCGCGTGGTGGATTCCAGCGCGCGCAGGAAGGTGGCTTCCTGGGTGTTGGCCCTGGGCTCCACGCACGCGCGGCGCGTGGACGCCAGCGGGCCGAAGGTGAGCGACGCACCGTTCTGCGTGTACGAGCCGTTGAACTGGTTGCAGCCACCGTAGCCGCTGACGCGCGGCTCGCCGGACGCGAACATCAACGTGACCGCGGCGCCGCCGGGGATCGGCACGGGCGGCCGTCCGTTCAGCTCCTCCAGCCGCCACGACGTGCCCGCCAGCGGCACCACCGCGCCGTCCACGGCGGGGGTCTCCACCGTCGCGCCGCCCGTCGCGGCCGGTGGCGCCGGCGCGCAACCCGTCACGGCGAGCACCGCCGCCACCCACACCACGCTCGCACGCCACTCCCTTCGTCTCATCTCCCCTCCTTGCCGGAACGTCCCCAAAGCCGAAACACACCCATGTGCCAATCCCGTACCCGTGAGCCGGCGGTTCGCTCCGCGGCCGCCGGGAATGGACGCGGTTGGGCCGATCGAACAGGTATCCCTCACAATAGGTATCTGTACCTGCGGTGCGTCAAGGCCCCTTCGGGATGATTTCTACGATGATCGTTGCCGTTCTGCGAAGACTGGCATCGGGATGAAGCGGCGCCGTGGACGTCACGCGGCGTCGCGGCCGCAGTCCGCGAAGGCGGACTTCCCGCCGTTCCAGCCGCCGGTTTCAACCGGCGGATGAGGGGGCCGGCCTCGATGCGACGACGCGCGATCGTGCGTCGTCACCTTCAGGATCGCATCGGTCGAGACCGAGGCCGATGGCGAGAAGGCGCCATCGGCTCGCGGCGCTACCGGAACGTGCCGGGGCTCACGTCGTAGACCAGGTGGTGCTGGCCGGTGTCGTCGTCCGGCCCCCAGAAGCCGAGCTGCTCGGTCCAGCGCACGGTCTGCAGGCGGCGGCCGCCCAGCGTGAGGAAGCCGGCCGCGCGCGTGGTCACCACGCCCAGGCCGCGCAGGTCGGCCAGGCTCCGCAGCACGGCCGTCCCGCGCTCCGTCACGATCCGCTTCGCCGAGCCGGGGCCGATGCCGGGGACGCGCACCAGCTGCTCGTACGGCGCCGTCTTGATCTCCACGGGAAAGCGCTCCGGGTGCGCCAGCGCCCAGGTGGTCTTGGGGTCGTTGGCCAGCGGCAGGTTGCCGCGCGCGTCATACACCACCTCGTCGCGGTCGAAGCCGTACTGGCGCACCAGGTAGTCGGTCTGGTACAGCCGCACCTCGCGCAGCGCCGGCGCGGGCTGCGCCTCTTCCATCGGCGTCTCGCGGATCGGGCGGAAGGCGCTGAAGTGCGCGTGGTGGATCCCGCCGCCGTCGTACAGCTCGCCCACCTTCTCCACGATGGTGCGGTCCGTGTCGGGCGTGGCGCCCACCACGAACTGCATCGTCATCCCGCTGGCGCCGCCGGGGTGCAGCAGGTCCTTCGGGCGGCCGGCCAGCGTCTCTTCGCGCCCCTTCAGCACGGCGGCGCGCGCCAGGTTCAGCCCCGTGATCGCGCGGTCCAGGCTCTTCTCGGGCGCGATCTGCACCAGGTGCTGGCCGCAGGGCGCCTCCAGGTTCAGCGACACGCGGCTGGCCAGCGAGGTGAGCCGCTCGATCTGCGCGGGCTCGGCGCCGGGTACCATCTTCACGTGGACGTAGCCGGTGAAGCGGTGCTTCTCGCGCAGCAGCTCGAGCACGGTGATCAGGTCGTCCATCACCTTCACCGGGCGGCCGGGGATGCCGGTGGTCAGGAACAGCCCGCTGCACCACCCCTTGTGATAGGCGGTCAGGAAGATGCGGACGAGCTCCTCGGGCTTCAGCAGCGTGCGCGGCATGCTGCGGTCGCGCCGCATGGGGCAGTAGTGGCAGTTGAACGAGCAGGCGTTGGTCATCAGGATGCGCATCAGCGACACCTTGCCCACCGACGTGCGCAGCTCGCGGATGTTCAGCGGCCGCAGCGCGCCCACGGCGTTCGCGTTGCGCAGCCGCGGCGGCAGCACGCGCGCCTTGCCGCCCGCGCCCTCGTGGTCGTCGCCCGCCAGCTCCATCAATAGGTCGAGCTTCTGCTCCAGCGGCATGTCCGCGTCCATCTGCCCCTCCATCATTCTCGTTCGGAACCTGTTCGGTATCCGAATAGATGCCGAAAGAGTGCCGCGCGCGCAAGTGCCGCGGTGAGGACGCCTGCTGAAACCCGCGGGGCGGGGCCCCGTAGGAGAGGTCACATCCGCTCACTCCCTCACCCTCCCCGCCGAGAGCCGCAGATGGATCCCAAGGAAGCCGTGCTGATGGGCGTCGCCGCGATCGTGGTGTGCATGCCGGTTCTGGCCGTCACCGCGCGCCTCACGCTCAAGCCCGTGGTGGATGCCATCGTGCGCCTGCGCGAGCTGGTGCCGCCGTCGACCGACGCGGGCGCGGAGCGGCGCATGGTGCGCCTGGAAGACGAGGTGCGGCAGCTTCGCGGCACCGTGGCCGGGCTGGAAGCGACCGTGGAGTTCCAGCAGAAGCTGCTCGCCTCCGCCGTCGAGATGCCCACGCTGGGTGCGGGCCGCGAGCCGGCCGGCGTGGCCTGAGCCGCGGCCGCCACGCATCGAAATCCCCCATCCCGTGTCCACGACCTGCCACTGCAACTGACGTCACACGGAGGAACGGAGTAGAACGGAGGGAACGGAGAACTTCATCGCAGTCCTCCGCTCCCTCCGTTCTTCTCCGCTTCTCCGTGTGACCATTCAGCGGTGCCAGGGCCAACGAAATCCTTCTCGAGGCGGTCGGCATTGGGCCAGCGCTGGCGTGGCTCACCAGCGGCTATCGCATGGAGGTGGATGAGGTGGTGGGGCAGGGGGTGTTCGAGGAAGATTCCGACCAGATGGTGATGGTGCGCGACATCCAGATGTACTCGCTGTGTGAGCACCACCTTCTCCCGTTCTTCGGCAAGGTGCACGTGGCCTACGTGCCCGATGGGAAGATTATCGGCCTCAGCAAGCTGCCGCGCATCGTGGAGGGGTTCGCGCGGCGGCTGCAGGTGCAGGAGCGGCTCACCCGGCAGATCGCCGACGCCGTCTGCGGCGTGCTTCGGCCGCGCGGGGTGGGGGTGGTGATCGAGGCCGCGCACCTGTGCATGATGATGCGCGGCGTGGGGAAGCAGAACTCGTCGACCCTCACCAGCGCGCTCCGCGGCGTGTTCCGCGACGCCCGCACGCGCGAGGAGTTCCTGCGCTTGGCGCACCGGTAGGAGGCCGGTCCGGCGGCAGGTGAACGACGGTTGAACAGCGGGTGGGCGTGTCCCTCCGCTGTGCTCCGGGGCGGGCTGCGCGCGCGGTAGGCAACGAGGCGGGCCGTTCGCCACCAGGGTGATCGCCGGCCTGTCGCGCCTGAACATCTGGTGGACGCAGCTGGGGATTGGCATGACCGGATCGCACCGGGGCCCGCTTCGGTGGTGACTCGTCCATCGGTTCTGAAAAGAATTCGTCTCACGCGGCGTCGATGGGGTGACACTGGGAAATGATGGACCGACCGGCGCGGACGTGCTGCTGATCACGTCCGGTGGGATCGGTCAAGAGCGCCCCATGGCCTCTCACGTCCGGCGGATCACAGATAATGTCCGTTCGAATGCCTACCAGTAGAAGCCGTTCGATGGTAGGATAGACGCACCGCAACGTCGCGGCCCATCTCTCCCGCCCCAAGGACGCGGCCCATGAAGAAGCTCAAGCTCGACCTCGACGAGATCCAGGTAAACTCCTTCGGCGTGGCGGAGGCGAAGGGCCGCGCGGGAACCGTGCACGCCCACACCTACACCTACCAGAGCGGCCCCGAGTGCGAGCCTACGGGTATCCAGTACACCTGCTACTCGCACGACGGCCCCCACCGGTGCGACCTCCAGCCGATTTCGTCCTACTGCTGAGGCAGCGTACGGTCGCAGCCGGATCAAGCAAGGGGGCGCTCCGACGGGGCGCCCTCTGTACGTTCGGGGTCGATGGAGTGCCACTGGGAGGTGATGGACCGACCGGCGGACGTGATGCTGATCACGTCCGGTGGGATCGGTCACGAGCGCTCCATGGCTCTCGCGTCCGGCGGATCACAGGTAATGTCCCTTCGGTCGTCTACCCTTAGAAGCCGTTCGATGGTAGGTATAGATGCGCCGCAACGTCGCGGCCCATCTCTCCCGCTCCAAGGACACAGCCCCATGAAGAAGCTCAAGCTCGACCTCGACCAGATCCACGTGAACTCCTTCGACGTGGCCGGGGCGAAGGGCCGCGCGGGAACCGTGCACGCCTACACCTATACCTACCAGAGCGGCGAGCAGTGTGAACCCACGGGTCTCCAGTACACCTGCTACTCGCACGACGGCCGTGTGTGCGAGGAAATGCCGCTTACGCACGCCTGCTGAGGCACGTCACGATCACGGTCGGCTGAAGCAAGGGGCGCTCCCGGAACGCGGAGCATCGGAGTCGAGGAGAGTCAGGGGGAGCACGGCAAGCGATTCGCCGTGCTCCCCCTGACTCCTTTTCACTCCGATGATCGGTCCGGCCGGCATCGACTCTCGCTTCCCTCGCACGGCTCATCTCATCGCCTCAAAGACTCCCCTGGATGTCACGTCCGCGGCTGTCGTGCTCGTCCCATCAGCATGACGATATTCGCATGTAAATATCCTGATCGTGACCGCGCGTTCGCGCCTCCTGTTTCGAGCTCGATACTTCATCGTGGGGCATCTCGTTTGCGGTTCGCCGGGCCGGCGGCGCGCCGGCGCCGAAGCGTTGTTCCACCTGGGCCGGGAACGGAATGATCAACCGACGTGTCGCGGCGCTGGCCGCGGCAGGCGTGATCGGCGCGGCGATCGGCCTGGGGTCGTTCACCTTCGTGTACGCGCGCGGATCGTCGTATCTCACCAACGAGCCCAGCGCGTGCGCCAACTGCCACGTGATGCGCGAGCATTTCTCCGCGTGGCAGCGCTCCAGCCACCACAACGTGGCCGTGTGCAACGACTGCCACGCGCCGCACAACCTGGTGGGGAAGTACTACACCAAGGGGCTGAACGGCTTCTGGCACTCGTTCTACTTCACCACCGGCGGCTACCCGTACCCGCTGCGGATGACCGAGCGCAACCGAAAGGTCACCGAGGGCGCCTGCCGCTACTGCCACGAAGAGATCACCGACGCCATCGAGCACGGCGCCGCCGGACCCGTCCCCAGGGACGAGGGCTCGGCGGACCGGCTCGCGTGCACGCGCTGCCACGACGACGTAGGCCACTGGGTCCGCTGACGGCCCCGCAACCCGCACCGCTGCCGGTACCACAATGACCGATCCGACCGCTCCCACCCCCGACCCCGCGCCGCGCCGCGAGCCCCGCCGCTGGTCCGCCCGCTGGCTGGTCGCCGCCGCGGTGGCGGCCGGCGTGGTCACCCTGGGGCTGGCGGCGCTGCTCACCAGCATCTTCGAGCGGCGGCAGGAGGCGCGGAACCCGTTCTACCGCGTGGTGGAGCTGAACGACACCATCGACGACCCGGCGGTGTGGGGGAAGAACTTCCCGCTGCAGTACGACGGCTACCTGCGCACGGTGGACATGGAGCGCACCCGCTACGGCGGGAGCGAGGCGGTGCCGCGCGACCCCACGTCGCTCGACCCGCGCGACACCACCGCGCAGTCGCGGCTCGAAGAAGACCCGCGCCTGCGCCAGCTGTGGGCCGGCTACGCCTTCGCGCGCGACTTCCGCGAAGAGCGCGGCCACGCCTACGTGCTCGAAGACCAGCTCTTCACCGAGCGGCAGCAGGCCACGCAGCAGCCCGGCGCCTGCCTGCACTGCCACGCCTCGATGTACGTGCCGTACATGCGCGCCGGCAACGGCGACCTGATGGCCGGCTTCGCGCGGGTGAACCCGATGCCGTATCAGCAGGCCCGGCAGCTGGTGAAGCACCCCGTATCGTGCATCGACTGCCACGATTCGCAGACCATGCAGCTGCGGATCACGCGCCCCGGCTTCATCGAGGGGATCCGCGCGCTCAAGGCCAGCCAGGGGATCCAGAACTACGACGTGAACCGCCAAGCCACGCGGCAGGAGATGCGCACCTACGTGTGCGGCCAGTGCCACGTGGAGTACTACTTCCAGGGGAAGGAGAAGCGGCTGACCTACCCGTGGAGCCGCGGGATCACGGCCGACAGCATCCTGGCGTACTACGAGGCCAACGGCCACAAGGACTGGGTGCACCAGATCAGCGGGGCGCCGGTGCTCAAGGCGCAGCACCCCGAGTTCGAGCTGTACAACCAGGGGATCCACGCCCGCAGCGGCGTGGCGTGCGCCGACTGCCACATGCCGTACCAGCGGGTGGGCGCCACCAAGATCAGCGACCACCACGTGCGCAGCCCGCTGCTGAACATCAACCGCGCCTGCCAGACCTGCCACCACTTCAGCGAAGACGAGCTGCGCGAGCGGGTGCACACCATCCAGGACCGCACCTTCCAGATGCGCAACATCGCGCTCGACGCGGTGCTCGACCTGGCGCGCAACATCCAGGCGGCGCAGCGCAGCGGCGTGGCGGCCGACCGGCTCGAAGCCGCGCGCCGCTCCCACCGCCGCGCCCAGTTCCTGGCCGACTTCATCGAGGCCGAGAACTCGATGGGCTTCCACGCCGACCAGGAGGCCGCCCGCGTTCTTGCGCTCTCCATCAACGAGAGCCGCCTGGGCGAGGCGGCGCTGCGCGGCGGCGGCGCCACGGTAACCCGCAGCCCCGTCCGCCCCGCGCAGCTGGTCACGCCGCGCGGGGGCGGGGAAGGACAGGAGCGCGGCGGCTCGGGCTCCCCCTGAAGCGGCCGGCATCCTGAACCGCAACAGCAATGAACGCGGAGCATCG
>DASWMA010000029.1:0-4817 GCA_036399995.1 Longimicrobium sp.
GCGCAGCTGCTCGCCCGCGGTGATCACCTCGACGAGCGAGGCGGGGGCGATCCCCAGTTCCACCGACGCTTCGGCCAGGTGCTGCAGGGCGACGAAGGGGAGGAAGAGGCGCTCGACTCCCTCCGCTTCCAGGAGCCGCGCCAGCTGCGACGAATCGGTGCGGACCTCCTCGGAGACCAGCACCAGGGTGCCGCCCGCGCACCAGGTGGCGAAGATCTCCTGGAAGGAGACGTCGAAGCTGATGCTGGTGTACTGCAGCGTCACCGCTCCCGCGGGCGCCCGCCCCGAGGCGGCCTGCCACGCGAGCAGGTTGACCAGCGGCCGGTGCGGCATCGCCACCCCCTTCGGCCGCCCGGTGCTGCCTGAGGTGTAGATGACGTACGCCAGGTTGCCGGGACCGGCCGGCACCCGCAGCCGCTCGCCGCTCTGGCGCTCGATCTCGCCCGCGTCCAGCCGCACCACCGTGGCCCCGCCGGCCGGGAGCCGCTCCGCAAGGCTCGCCTGCGTCAGCAGCACCCGCGCGGCCGAGTCTTCCAGCATGTACGCCAGGCGCTCCGCGGGGTACGCCGGGTCCAGCGGCACGTAGGCTCCCCCGGCCTTGAGGATGCCCAGCACCCCCACCATCAGCTCCGGGCCCCGCTCCAGGCACAGCCCCACGCGCGCGTCCGGGCCCACGCCCAGCCCGCGGAGGTGGCGCGCCAGCCGGTTGGCCCGCTCTTCCAGCTCGGCATAGCTCAGGCTCCCGCCCGCATAGCGCACCGCCACCGCGCCGGGCGTGCGGTCCGCCTGCGCCTCGAACAGCTCGTGGATGCAGGCACCCGCGGGATACTCCGCGTCCGTGGCGTTCCACTCCTCCACCACCGTGCGGCGCTCCGCCTCCGGCAGCACGTCGATGCTCCGGGTCGCCCGCCCGGGAGCGGCCTCCAGCGCCTCGACCAGCCGCTCCAGCGCCGTGTGCATCATGCGGCACACCCGCTTCGGGTCCACGGGGGCCGCCACCTGCACCGCCAGCGAGAACTCCTCCCCCAGGTCGTCCACCGAGAGCATCAGGGGATAGTTCGTCCGCTCCCGTCCCCGAATGCCCCGTCCGCTTTCCCCCGCCTCCTGCGAACGCCCGATCGGGGCGCTGTAGCGATAGTTCAGCAGCGAGGTGAACAGCGGGGCGGGCGCCGCCACGCCGCTGCAGCGCTGCGCCAGCGCCAGCGACGCGTGCTCGTGCCGCAGCAGGTCGGCCAGCAGCGCGTGCGTGCGCCGCACCGCCGCCTCGACGCCCTCGTCTCCCACGCCGATCCGCACCGGGAGCGTGTTGATGAAGGGGCCCATCACCCGGTCGGCCCCCTCGCCACCCTGCATGCGGCCGAAGAGCAGCGTCCCGAAGACCACGTCGCTCCGGCCCGAGACCCGCGCCAGCAGCTGCGCCCACGCCAGGTGCCACAGGCTCGCCACGCTCACCCCCAGCGCCCGCGCCCGCCGGCGCACCCGCGCGCCCAGGTCGCCCGCCACCGGGAGCCGCGCGTCCACGATCCCCTGTCCCTCCCCCCACACGTCCAGCAGCCCGAACGGCGCCGTCGGCTCCTCCACGTCGCCCAGCATCGCGCGGAAGAACCGCTCGTGCTCGTCGCGGCTCACCCCCAGGCGTGCCTGCGCCACGTAGTTGCGGAAGGGCAGCGGCGCCGGGAGCTGCGACTCGAGGCCCCGCAGGTGCGCCGAGACCTCCTCCCGCTGCACCTCGTGCGACTCGTGGTCGCCCGTCAGGTGGTGCGTGAGCAGCAGCAGCAGCCACCGGCCACGCGCGCGGTCCTCGGCGATGTACGCCCGCCGCAGCGGCGCCCGCGTCAGCTCCATCCGGTGGTGCCGGGGGTCGTAGAGCCGCCACAGCTGCTCGCCCACGTCCTCCCCCTCCGCCAGCTCCACCTCTTCCACCGGCAGCACCGCCTGCCGCCAGACCACCTGCACCGGCTCGGAGAGCCCTTCCCAGGCCACGGCCGTGCGCAGGATGTCGTGGCGGTCGATCACCGCCTGCAGTGCCGCCAGGTGCTGCTCCAGGCCCGCGCGGGTGGCGAACTCGGCCACGCTTGGCGACAGGTACGGGTCGCCCTCCTGCGAGAGCAGGTGGTGGAAGAGGATCCCCTCCTGCAGCGGGGCCAGCGGGTAGATGTCCTGCACGTTCGCGGCTCCGCCCGGCACCCCCGCCACGATCCGGTCGATCTCCCCCTGCGTGAGCTCCACCAGCGGCAGCATCTCCGGCGTGAGGGATTCGCACCCCTCCGGGATCCGGTTCGCGGGGACCTCCACCTCCAGCGAGGCCCGGCCCACGGCCAGGGCCAGCTCGGCCAGCACCGGCGTGGTGAACAGTGCCCGCACGTCCATGTACAGCCCCACCCGCCGCATCCGCTCGATCAGCCGGACCGCCAGCAGCGAGTGCCCGCCCAGCTCGAAGAAGTGGTCCCGGCGGCCCACCCGCTCCAGCCCCAGCACCTCTCCCCAGATCTCCGCCAGCGCCGCCTCCACCTCGCCCAGCGGCGCCTCGTAGCCGCGCCGCGCGTACGCATCCCCCTCCGGCGCCGGCAGCGCCTTGCGGTCCAGCTTCCCGTTCGGCGTCAGCGGCAGCCGCTCCAGCGCGACGAACGCCGCCGGCACCATGTACTCCGGCAGCTCGCGGAGCAGGTGCTCGCGCAGCACTCCCGCCTCCGCGTCGCCCACCACGTACGCCACCAGCCGCTTCTCCCCGGGCGCGTCCTCGCGCGCGGTCACCACGCACTCGCGCACTCCGCCGTGCCGGCGCAGCGCCGCCTCGACCTCCCCCGGCTCGATCCGGAAGCCGCGCACCTTCACCTGGAAGTCGGCGCGGCCGAGGTACTCCAGCGTCCCGTCGGGGCGCCAGCGCGCGCGGTCGCCGGTGCGGTACATCCGCTCCCCCGCCCGCCCGCCGAGCGCGTCGGGAACGAAGCGCTCGGCCGTCAGCCCGGGGCGCCCCAGGTACCCCCGCGCCACCCCGGCGCCGGCCACGAACAGCTCTCCCGGCACCCCCACCGGCGCGAGGCGCATCCCGGGGTCCAGCACGTAGGCGCGCGCGTTCGCCACCGGGCGCCCGATCCCCACGCGCCCGGCGTCCATCCGCCCCGCCACGGCGTTGACCGTGGTCTCGGTGGGCCCGTACAGGTTCCAGATCTCCACCGCCGGGAGCGCCGCGCGGGTGCGCTCCAGCAGCTCCGGGCCCGTGGCCTCGCCGCCCAGGAGCAGGCGGTCCACTCCGGCGGGTGTCCCCAGCTCGAGGATCGCGCTCCAGAGCGACGGCACGCAGTTGAGCGCCAGCCGCCCCTCCGCGCCGCGGAGCGCCTGCAGGAGCGCCGCGGGGTCGCGCTGCGCCCCGGCGGGAAGGATCCACACCGCGCCCCCGCGCAGGAGCGGCCCCAGCACCTGCTTGGTCGACGCGTCGAAGGAGAGCTTCGTGGTCCACGGCAGCCGCTCCACCCCCTCCAGCGCCGTCTCGCCGATCCAGCGGAGGTAGTTGGCGAGGGAGCGGTGCGAGACCGCGACCCCCTTGGGGCGCCCCGTGGAGCCCGAGGTGTGGATCACGTACGCCAGGTGGTCGGCGTCGAGCTCCGCGCGCTCCGGGTTCGTCTCCGGCCGCTCCGCCCACGCAGCATGGTCGGCGTCGAAGCGGAGCACGGGGATGCCGCACCCGTCGAAGCGCGCAGCCGACGAGTCCTGCGCGAGGACCACGGCGGGGGCGCTGTCGTCGAGGAGGTAGCGCAGGCGCTCCTCCGGGTACTCGGGGTCGAGCGGGACATAGGCGCCGCCCGCCTTGAGCACGGCCAGCACCGCCGCCAGCGTCTCCGGCGCCGGCTCGGCGCAGATCGCCACCCGCGCGTCGGGGCCCACACCGAGCGAGACCAGGTGGTGTGCCAGCCGGTTGGCGCGGGCGTTCAGCTCCGCGTACGTCCACGTCCCGCCGGGGAAGGCCACCGCCACCGCCACCGGCGCGCGCTCCACCTGCGCCTCGAACAGCCGGTGGATGGGGAGACCCGCGGGATACTCCGCCCCCGTGGCGTTCCACTCCTCCACCACCTGCCGCCGCTCCGCCTCGGGGAGCACGTCGATGCTCCCGACCGACCGCCCGGGCGCAAGCTCCAGCGCCTCGACCAGCCGCTCCAGCGCCGTGTGCATCATCCGGCACACCCGCTCCGCATCCGCCGGGGCCGCCACCTTCGCCACCAGCGAGAACTCCTCCCCCCGGTCGTCCACCGCGAGCGTCACGGGGTAGTTCGTCCGCACCTGTGCGCGAATGCCCCGCATCCCCTCCTTCGGCTGCCCCGCCTCCTGCGAACGCCCCCTCCCGCCGCTGTACCGGTAGTTCAGCAGCGAGGTGAACAGCGGCGCCGGCGCCTCCACGCCGCTGCAGCGCTGCGCCAGCGCCAGCGAGGCGTGCTCGTGCCGCAGCAGGTCGGCCAGCAGGGCGTGCGTGCGCCGCACCGCCGCGTCGACCGCCTCGTCTCCCACCCCGATCCGCACCGGGAGCGTGTTGATGAACGGCCCCATCACCCGGTCGGCCCCCTCGCCGCCCTGCATCCGTCCGAAGAGCAGCGTCCCGAAGACCACGTCGCTCCGGCCCGAGACCCGCGCCAGCACCTGCGCCCACGCCAGGTGGCACAGGCTCGCCGCGCTCACCCCCAGCGCCCGCGCCCGCTCGCGCAGCCGCGACACCAGCCGGACATCGACGTCCAGCCGCGCCTCGCGCATGTCGGACCCGTCGCCGCGCACGTCCAGCACGCCGAACGGTGCCGTGGGCTCGGTCACGTCGCCCAGCTCGCGGG
>DASWMA010000030.1:0-1861 GCA_036399995.1 Longimicrobium sp.
ACCGTTTTCTCCTGCAGCTCCATCGCTGCACGGACGGTGGGCGAGAGAATCTCGCCATTCGCTTCCAACTGCTCGACTATGCTCATGAGCCACAATATGTAGTGGCATTAGTGAACAAAGTCTACAACATCGTTACACCCCGCCTGAACGGTTACGCCGCGAGTTCACTCGCATCTCCCATCGCGTGTCCGGCATGATGCCTGGATGATGGGGCCGACGAACGAAACACGAACGGCCACCCGCGCGGGTGGCCGTTTCCCGTTCTCCGCCGTCACCGGTTCCGGGTCGGATCGCATCTTGCTGAAAGGCGGCCCGAGCTACGCTGAACGCAAACGGGCCTTGATCTCTGGGCGGATGCCTGCTTCCGGATTCGAAGGGCTGCTGACGGGCCACACGCTGGCGGACCGCTACCACGTGGACGAGGTGATCGGCCGCGGCGGGTTCGCGGCCGTCTACCGCGCCACCGACCAGCGGCTGGGGCGCACCGTGGCCATCAAGGTGATCACGCAGAGCTCCTCCAGCCCGGAGATGCGTGCCGAGATGCAGCGCCGCTTCGAGCGCGAGGCGCGCGCCATCGCCATGCTGCACCACCCCAACGTGGTGACGGTCTACGACTTCGGCGCCGACCCGGTGCTGGGGCTCGACTTCCTGGTGATGGAGCTGCTGCGCGGCGAGGTGCTCTCCGACCGCCTCAAGCGCGCCGAGCCGATCCCCGTGCCCGAGGCGCTGCGCATCCTCCGCGACGCGGCCTTCGGCGTGGACGCGGGGCACCGCGCGGGGCTGATCCACCGCGACATCAAGCCCGGCAACATCTTCCTGGCACAGCCCGACCACGGCGGCCCGCCGCGCGTGTGCGTGCTCGACTTCGGCATCGCGCGCTTCACCGAGGCGTCCGACGTCACGCAGCTCACCCACAGCGGCGGCCGCGGATTCCTGTCGCCGGCTTACGCCTCGCCCGAGCAGCTGCGGGGCGACCGGCCCATCACCCCCGCGGCCGACGTGTTCAGCCTGGGCGTGATCGGATACCACCTGCTGGCGCGCGAAAAGCCGTTCCAGCACGACCGGCTGCACCCCGGCCCGTACGCCAAGCCGCCCGCGCCGCTGCTCAAGCGCAACCCCGCCGTGCCGACCGCGGTGGCCGCCGTGATCGAGCAGGCCATGCGCGAAGACCCCGCCGAGCGCTTCGCCGACGCGGGCGCCTTCGTGGCGGCGCTGCGCGCGGCCGTTGCGGCTGCGGAAGCCGAGGGCGCCGCCGCCGTGACGCCCGCCGTGGTGATCACGCCCGAAGCCACGCAGCTCCAGCCGCCCGAGCGCGAGCCCGCCGTCGAGGTGGCGGTCGCGTCACAGCCAGAGCCCCAGCCCGAGCCGGAGATCGTTGCGGCCGCGGACCTGCCGCCGCGCGATGAGCCCGTTGCTGACCATCGCGAAGCCGACGTCGTGCCACCGCCGGTGTACGCCGCCGCCCCGCCGGTGGCCGCCGCGCCGGTCGCGCCCGCCGAGCCGCCGGTGGTGCCGCATCGCCCGACAGCGGTGGACGAGGCGCGCCGCGACGTTCCACCGGCCGCACCGGCGCGCCCAACGTCCACGCGTCCCGCGCGCAGGACGAACCCCGCGCTGATCGCGATCCCGGTCCTCCTCGCGATCGTGGTGGCGCTGTGGCTGACGATGCGCGGCGGGGACGACGGCCGCGTGGCCAACGCACCGGCAGCCACGGAGCCCGGCGCGTCGTCCGGCCCGGCCGCGTCGGACCCGGCTGGTCCACAGCCCGGCAGCCAGGGCGCGACGGGCGCCGGACAGGTGGCACCCGGCGGAACGCCGGCGGCGCCGGGCGGCGTCACGCCCGCGGGCGAACCCGCGGCAG
>DASWMA010000031.1:0-3439 GCA_036399995.1 Longimicrobium sp.
TACCATCCGACCCTCGCACCCTCGCACCTTCGCACCTTCGCACCTTCGCACCTTCGCACCTTCGCACCTTCGCACCTTCGCACCTTCGCACCTTCGCACCACGCACTCCGCCGCGCTCAGAACTTGTCGAACATCCACGGCTTCGGCACCTCGAACGCGCGGTCGAGCATCTTCACCACGTCGCCGCCGTTCAGCGTGGCCAGGCCGCCGGCCAGCGCCTGCCAGGGCGCGATGGCGCCCACGAAGATGCGCGACAGCGTCTGGATCGGCATCGTCAGCTCGGCGTCGCAGCGGCCGCCGATCCAGCGCTCCACCTGCATGGCGCCGCCCTCCAGCCGCACCTTCCAGGGCCCGCGGTTCTCGGGCACCTGCGCGTCGTCCACCTCAAGCTTCAGCGTGAGCTCGGCCTCGCTGGCCAGCGCGCGCGACTTGAGCGCGTCGCACACGTCGAGCACGCGGAACATGGGGCCGCGCACCAGCGTGGCCGAGGGGAACCAGAGGCGCCAGCTGGGCGCCTGCAGCAGCGGAAGGCGCGGCTCCTTGATGCGGTCGCCGAAGCCCTCTTCGGGGTGCGCGCGGTAGGCGATCTCGCGCCACTGGTCGCCCAGCGTGCTGAGCCAGCCGTAGATGCCGCGCTGCGCGGCGATGGTGAGCCAGGCGCGCTCCTCCACCTCCAGGTAGCGCCGGTCCAGCGGGAGGTCGGCGCGGTACTTCACGATGCAGTAGCCCTCGGGCACGCCGTCGTCGTTCCAGTAGACCACGGCGGCCTGCTCGTCGGCGCCCCACGAGCCGCGCCAGCTGCGGTCGGTGCGGTCGAGCTGCCCGGTCTGCAGCAGCCGGGCCGCCTCGGCGTACACCCCCTTCATCGCCTCCACGTCTTCGGGGGTGTCCACCAGCCGCACCTTCAGCCGCTCCGCCTTGTCGTCGGGGAGGAGCGCGGGGGGGAGCTGGTACTGGTGCGCCTCGCCCGCCAGGCCGTAGCCCAGGTCTTCGTAGAAGGAGGCACGGAAGGGGAAGAGCGCCGAGGCCACGTCGCCGCGCTCGCGGGCGTGCTCGAAGCCGGCCACCAGCATCCGCTGGGCGAGCCCGCGCCGCCGGTGCGTGGGCGAGATGGCCACGCCGGCCAGCCCCATCACCGGCAGCGCCACCCCCGCCACCCACTGGCGCAGCCACAGCAGCTGGCAGGCGCCCACCAGCCGCCCCGCCTCTTCGGCCACCCACAGCGACTCGAGCCCGCCGTGCGGGCCGTTGCTCAGGAAGTCGATCCACCACCGCGGGCCGCGCCCGGGGGTGGGAAAGCTGTGCGCCTCCAGACGGGCCACGTCTTCCAGCTCGTCCGGCCGCGCCGGACGGAACGTTTCGCTCAACCGAACCTCTCGCAGTGATGGACCGGCCAAGGTGCTCGCCCGGTCGTGCATGGCCTGCCTTTCGCAGGCGCGGCCCCCTGCCTGACGCGCGGGCCGGCGACGCCCGAGCCTTGCGCGTACCGTGCCATCCGCCGCGCGCTCCGGGAGAGCGGAGGCGGCCGGCGCCCAACTTATCCGCCGGGGCCATGCACTGCCAATCCGTTCGCTTCCGTGTCGCCGCGCCGATCGCCGCGGCGCTGCTCTCCGCCTGCCAGACCGTCGCACCGCCGCACGAGAGAGGCACGGGCGACATGCTCCCCTCTCCGGCGCCGGGCTCGGCCACCGCGCAGCAGCAGCAGACGCGCGTGCTGCCGGGGCTGGAGGTGCTGGTGCGCGACTCGCTGGCGCTGGTGCGTGGCAAGCGCGTGGGGCTGATCACCAACCAGACCGCGGTGACCTCGCGCGGCGAGCACGCGGTGGACCTGCTGGTGCGCACGCCGGGGGTGCGGCTGATGGCGCTGTACGGCCCCGAGCACGGGGTGCGCGGCAACATCGAGGGCGGGGTGAAGATCGCCAACCAGCGCGACAGCGCCACCGGCGTTCCCGTCTACTCGCTGTACGGGCAGACGCAGAAGCCCACGGCCGAGATGCTGCGCGACGTGGACGTGCTGATGTTCGACATCCAGGACATCGGCGCGCGGCCGTACACCTTCGTGTGGACGATGGCGTACGCGATGGAGGCCGCCGCGCAGAAGGGGATCCCCTTCGTGGTGCTGGACCGGCCCAACCCGATCAGGAACGTGGCGCAGGGGCCGATGATGGCGCGTGAGATCCGCGACGAGCGCATCGGCCAGCAGATCACCGGCCTCTACCCGGTGCCGCTGCGCCACGGGATGAGCTCGGGCGAGATCGCGCGCTACGTGAACGCCGAGTTCCGCGTGGGCGCCGACCTGCACGTGGTGCCCGCCAGCGGGTGGAGCGGCGGCCAGTGGTTCGACCGCACGGGGCTGCGCTGGATCAACCCGTCGCCCAACATCCGCTCGCTCGACGCTGCGCTCAAGTACAGCGGGCTGGTGCTGGCCGAGGCGACCAACCTGTCGGTGGGGCGCGGGACCGACGCGCCGTTCAGCTACCTGGGCGCCACCTGGATGCGCGCGGGCGCCGTGCGGGCGGCGGTGCGGAAGTACGACCTGCAGGGGATCCGGCTCGACACGGTGGTGATCACCCCCACGGGCGCGCAGCCGCACCACATGATCCGCCTGACGGTGACCGACCGCGACCGCGCCGACCTCCCGTTCATCACGCTGGCGCTGCTCTCCGAGATCAAGCGGCTGCACCCGCAGTTCCGGGTGATCGACCCGCCGGGGATGACGCAGATGCTGGGCTCGAAGTGGGCGATGGCCGCCTTCAACCGCGGCGACGACCCGCGCACGATCCAGCGGCGCTGGGCGCAGGAGCTCACCGCCTGGCGGCAGATGCAGGACCGGTATCGCATCTACCCGCGGTAACGCTCTTCGACGGGCTGAGCGAGAACACCCCCGCGCCGGATGCATCGGCGCGGGGGCACTTTACTTCTCCAACAAAAACCTTCCGGACCGGCGAGCGGATGCTTAGGTTCGGCTTTTCGCCCAAGTGTCCATTTTACGTCGGGAGGTCATCGTATGGAGCCGCACGACCAGATCACCGGCGTCATCGTCGACGCCGCGTACAAGCTTCACACGAAGTTGGGGCCGGGGCTGATGGAGTCCGTATACGAGATACTCCTGGCCCGGATGCTGGAAGAGCGCGGACTCAAGGTCGAGCGGCAGAAGTCGATTGCGATTGAATTCGATGGAATCAAGCTGTCTGATGCGTTCCGGGTCGATCTCCTGGTCGAAGGCTGCATCGTGGTCGAGTTGAAGGCGCTCGAAAGCCTCGCGCCTGTTCATGTGCGTCAGACCGTGACATACCTCCGACTGCTCGACCAGCCGGTAGGACTGCTCATCAACTTTGGAGCGGCGAAGCTCAAGGACGGACTGCGGCGAATCTCCAATGCCCGGGCATCGTGTTACGACCCTGAGTCCGCAGGCTCTGTGGAGGAAGGCGAGCACCTT
>DASWMA010000032.1:0-11005 GCA_036399995.1 Longimicrobium sp.
CGCCCGTGGCCGCCCGGGCGCGCCCACCCGCGGGGGCGGACTCGGTGCGAGGGGTACCGACACCCGGCGCGGCCAGCGCGCCGCTCCCGGGGGCCGCGCCGGGCGCGCCCGTGACGCGGCCGCAGCAGGGCGCCGACACCACCGGCGGAGACACCATCAGCCTGTGAACTGGACCCCGCGCGACTACGACCGGCTGGAGCGCGCGATCGCCGACCGCCGCCGCATCCAGCTGGTCCGCGCCGGCAGCGAGCTGGTGATCCTCCCCGACCGCCTGCGCACCGACTTCGGCGAGGAGGTCCTCGTCGCGAAGCACCCCGGCACCGGCAACCGCCTGGAGGTGCCGCTGGACGAGATCGAGTGGTTCGACGTCGTTTCGTAGGGACTGGTACGGAGGTACCGAGGAAGAAAGAAGCCTCGCGGGGTGGCCGCGAGGCTTTGTCGTTGGCGGAAGCGGAGGTGTCTCACGCAGAGCAGCAGAGAACGCAGAGGAGCTTCGCTGTTCTCCGCGTTCTCTGCTGCTCTGGTGCGTCAGGCCAAGCCTGACCTCTCTTGTGAACTGAAAGGAGTTCACCATGTGAAGTGCCTGTGAGACATGTAGCCGAGCAGGCGGGGTAAGCCGGGCAACCGGAGCTCTGAAGCACCTGCAAGGCGGACGGTGCGAGCCGTAGCGAAAGCGAACCCGGTTCAGCCTCGAAAAGCTAGTTGAGAGCGGCCAGCCTGTCAGAGATGGTGAAGCCAGCACGGACGGGGAAGACACAGGCAAGAGCACCCGTCCGGCTCTCCGGGGTGGAAGGGGGCAGCGCGTACCGAGAGAGAGGTCGAGGAACCTGAGAAGGCCCGGCGTGCCGGGGTCGTGCCCCAGGGGTGCGGCTGGGAATCCATAACCAGCGCGTGCTGCACGGCCGGGATGCGGAGGGGTCCATAGTAGCGAGGAAGCGGGGTAATGCCCGTGGAGCGAAGGGGCCCCGCCGATGGGATGCGGAGTCAGAAACGAGGAGAGACCGCTTGCGTAACGACGCCACTACGGGAGACGGGGAGGAGTTGCCAGAGGCCTTCCGGGTCAACGGCAAGGGCCTGCCCCCGAAGCTCTTCACGCTGAGACAGAAGCTGTACCTGAAGGCGAAGCGAGAGCCGAGGTTCCGGTTTTACGCGCTGTACGACCGGATCTACAGGCAAGACGTGCTTGAGGCGGCCTGGGCCCAAGTTGCCCGTAACGACGGCAGCGCTGGGGTGGACGGAGTCACGATCGAAGAGATCGAGAACTCGCCCGGGGGGCCTGAGGCGCTGGTGGCGGAACTGCACCAGTCGCTGAAGGCGAAGAGCTACCGTCCTCATGCGGTGCGACGCGTGTACATCCCCAAGCCGGATGGCAGACTGAGGCCGCTCGGCATTCCGACGGTCCGCGACCGGGTGGCAAACGGCGGCGAAGCTGATCCTGGAGGCCATCTTCGAAGCGGACTTCAAAGAATGCTCGTACGGCTATCGTCCGGGGGCGCAGCGCGGAGGATGCGCTGGCGCAGATTCAGGACAACCTGCGCGCGGGGTACACGGCCGTCTATGATGCGGACCTGCAAGCCTACTTCGACACGATCCCGCACGACAAGCTGATGGAAGCGGTCGAGTGGCGGGTGGCGGACCGTTCGGTCCTGTCCCTGATCCGCATGTGGCTGGGCGCACCTGTGGAAGATCGCGACGAAGGCGACCGGCGGACGGTGAGCCGGTCGAAGCAGGGGACGCCGCAGGGCGGGGTGATCTCGCCGCTGCTGGCCAACCTGTACCTCCACTGGTTCGACGAGGTGTTCCACCGCGAGAGCGGGCCGGGAACGTGGGCGAAAGCCCGTCTGGTCCGCTACGCCGACGACTTCGTGATCATGGCGCGGTACGTCGGGCCGCAGATTATGGGCTGGGTGGATCGAACCGTGGAGAAGTGGCTTGGCCTGACGATCAACCGGGACAAGACCCGGGTGGTGAGCGTGACCCGGCGGAGCGGGGAAAGCCTGGATTTCGTAGGCTACACCTTTCGTTACGACTGGGATCGCTTTGGAAGAGGACACCGCTACCTGACGGCGGTGCCTTCGGACAGGGCGGTGGCGCGCCGCAGGGAGCGGATACGGGAACTGGTCGGGCCGAAGCAGTGCTTCGTACCCATCCCAGAGCTGATTCAGCAGGTGAACGAATCACTACGAGGATGGAAGAACTACTTCAGCTTCGGACACCCGCGCCGCGCCCATCGGAAGGTGAACACGTTCGTGACCGAGCGGCTGGCGAAGCACCTTCAGCGTAGGAGCCAGCGCGCCTGCCGACCACCGGCAGGAATGACCTACTACGGCTTCCTGACCCAGCGGTTGGGTCTGAAGCTGCTTTAGGCCGCGCACAACTTCCGATAGCCTATCAGGTGAACCCATCTGGAGAGAGCCGGATGCGGGAAATCCGCATGTCCGGTTCGAGGAGGGGCGTCCAGGGTGGGGGCAGCTAACCCACCCTGGCGTCTACTCTACCGTGAGGTCCATCCAGCGGCTGGACCGCGACGGTGCTGGCAGCGCGGCGTCAGTCGGCCATCGCGGCCTCGGCCTCGGGTTGGGCGGCGCGGGCGGCGAACTCGCGGGCGGCCTGGATGAACGCCCAGAACAGGCGCCGGTCGGGGTCGCGCTCGTCGGCGGGCGACTCGGCCTCGCCGCGCTCGGGGTGCCACTGCACGCCGTACATCCAGGGGTGCTCCTTCCCCTCCACCCCCTCCACCAGCCCGTCCTCGGCCCACACGGTCGCTTCCAGCGAGGGGGCCAGCTGGTCGACCCCCTGGTGGTGGAACGAGTTGATGAACAGCTCGCGCGTGCCGAAGATCGCCTCGAGCCCGCTCCCCGTCTTCACGTCGGCGTGGTGCCAGCGCTGGGTGACGGGGGCGCTCTGCTCGTGCAGCAGCCCGTCGGTGCGCTGCGAGGGGAGGTCCTGGTACAGCGTTCCGCCCAGCGCCACGTTCAGCAGCTGCATCCCCCTGCAGATGGCCAGCACGGGGATCCCGCGCTCCAGCGCCACCTCCAGCGCGGCGATCTCGATCTCGTCGCGCAGCGGGTTCACGCTGCCCAGCTCGGGGTGCGGCTCCTGGCCGTAGAGCGCGGGGGCCACGTCTTCACCCCCGGTCAGCACCAGCCCGTGCGACACCTCCACCAGGTGCCGCACCGACTCGCGGTCGTGGCTGGGCGTGAGCAGCACCGCGGTGCCGCCGGGCTCCTCCACGGCGGTCACGTACTGCACGTTCAGCCGCACCGAGGGAAGGTTGTGGCTCCCCGACGGCGCGAGCGTGGTGGTGACGACGATCAGCGGACGCAACGCTCTCTCCGTTTGCATGTGCATTCGAGCCCCGCAACCCGTCGCAGGTTCCGTGCGAAGGTGCGAAACGGAAAAGTGCGCCGGTCTCGGGGACCGGGCGCACTCCTCGAAGTTCGTACCTCCGTACCCCCGTACCTCCGCACCCGTCGTCAGCCGACGGCGGCCACGCCCCCCGGGCACACCCGGTCGCGGCCCTGCTGCTTGGCGGTGTAGAGCGCGGCGTCGGCGCAGGCCACCAGCTCGTCCACGGTGGTGCACTGGCTCTCGGGCCACGAGGCCACGCCGGCGCTCAGGCTGGCCCGCACCGCCCGCCCGCCGAACACGAACGGGATCTGCGCGAACTCGCTGCGCGCCCGCTCGGCGAAGCGGCGCGCGCCCTCGGGGCCGGCGCCGGGGAGCACCACCACGAACTCGTCGCCCCCGAAGCGGCCGGCGCGGTCGTGGTTGCGCAGCGAGCTCTCGGAGCGCAGCCACGAGCCCAGCGCTTTCAGCACCGCGTCGCCCGCGGGGTGGCCGAAGGTGTCGTTGATCTCCTTGAAGCGGTCCAGGTCGAGCACCACCACGCTCAGCTCCTCGCCGCGCTCGCGCGCCACCTGCAGCTGCGTGCGGAGGTAGTCTTCCAGGGCGTGGCGGGTGGCCACGCCGGTGAGCTGGTCGGTGTGGGCCAGCTCGTGCAGCACCTGCCGCTGCTGCATCAGCCGCTCGAACACCTGCACCCGGCTGCACGCCTGCACGATCGCCTCCACCACCCGCTCGGCCAGCTCCACCGCCTCGGGCCCCAGCTCGGGCTCGTCCATGGTGGCGCGCTCCACGAACACGCCGGTGAGCGTGTCGGTGACCGGGAAGGGCACCACCACCACCGAGCGCAGCGCCGGCGCCGCGCGCAGCGCCCACTCCTCGCGCACCCCGTCGAAGAGCGGCGAGGCGCCCACGTCGCGGGCCACCACCGGGCGCGCGGTCTCGAGCGCCTCGCGCACCTCGGGGTACTGCGCCAGCTCCAGGTTCAGCCCGTCGGTGAACTGCGACTCGGACGACGCCGCCACCCGCGCCACCTGCGACCCGCGCTCCACCACCAGCACCGAGCAGCGCGCCACCCCCAGCACCTCGGCGGTGCGCGCGGTGACCAGGTGGAACATCTCGTCGGCGCTCACCACCCGGTTCAGCTCGCGGATCAGGTCGATCGCCTGCAGCCGGATGCGCGCCTGCTCGCGCGCGCGGCGCAGCTCGCGGTTGCGGGTGACGTGCGCGTCCACGCGGGCCAGCAGCTCGTCGAGCCGGAAGGGCTTGGTCAGGAAGTCGACCGCGCCGTCGCGCAGCGCCGACACGGGGAGCGCGCCGTCGTTGGTGGCGGTGATCAGCACCACCGGCACGTCGGCCCAGCGGTCGTCGCGGCGCATGGCGCGCAGCACCTCGATGCCGCTCAGCTCCGGCATCATCACGTCCAGCAGGAGCAGGTCGGGGGTGCGCGGGTAGTCGTTCATGGCGCGCAGCACCGCCGCACCCGTGCCGGCGGTGCGCACCTCGTAGCCGCGGGCCTTGAGCGCGCGCTCCAGCCCCAGCAGGATGGACGGGTTGTCGTCGGCTACGAAGATGGTGGCGGGTGCTTCGCTCATGTGTGTCGCATCGGGCCGGGCCCCGCCCTCCGGACGGGGGGGCGTGGAACGGCCGGTTCAATCGCCCCGTGGGGCTGATGTCGTGTGCTTGGGCGCGGCGTCTGCCGGCGGGCGGGGAGGCGCAGGGCCTCCCCGTTCCCGGGAGGCCGCGCCGTGCGGTGCGGCAGGGTACCTCTCGCTTTGGTTACTCGCGGGTGTACGCGGCAAATCCCAAGCCACCGCCGTCCAGGCCGAAATTGGCGCGGCTGCTGGACGACGGGCGACGCCAGATGTTTATGGTGGGGCGCGCGTGACACACAGGTGCCGCACCGGCGTCCCACCGCCGGGTCCGTTTCCTGCCACCGCGATGCACGGAGTCTCGCAACCGGTGCCCGAGTGATCCGTATCCGTCCCGAACCCATGGCATCTCTCCGGCCGCGGCGCGCCGCCGGCCGCCGTGTCCGCCCGCTCGCGCTGGTCGCGCTGGCGGTGTTCGCCGCGGGGTGCAGCAAGGCCGAGCCGCAGTCGCCCTTCGTGGACGAGCGGATGGCCCGCATGACCACGCGCCAGAAGGTGGCGCAGCTGCTGATGGTGCGCGCGCCCGCCTCGGTGCTGGCCCCCGCCGCCGGCGACTCGTCGCGCGTGCGGCTGCTGCGCTGGGTGCGCGAAGGCGTGGGCGGCGTGGAGCTGCCCGCGGGCGACGTGCGCGCGGCCGCCGTGCTGGCCGACTCGCTGCGCGCGGTGCCGCTGCCGCCGCTGGTGGCCGCGCGCGCCGACCACGGGCTGGGCGGCGCCTTCGCGGGCGCGACGGAGCTCCCGTCTCCCGACGGCGTGGCGCTGCTGGGCGACGCGGAGCTGGCGCGCGAGCTGGGCGAAGCGGCGGCCGAAGAGGCGAAGGCGCTGGGCGCCGGCCTCCTCCTGCTGGCCGGCCCGGCGCTCCCCACCGACAGCGCGGGGATCGTTCCCCCCATCCTCTCTCCGAAGGGGACGGAGACGTACGCCGCCTTCGTGCACGCGCTGGCCGACGGGGGCGCGCCGCCGGCCGTCACGGCCTTCCGTCCGCCGCGGGCGGACGCCGACACCTCGCTGGCGGTGCTGGGGTGGGACCGCGCTGCCCTGGAGGTGATCCAGCTGGAGTGGCTGCGGACGGCGGTGGAGGCGGGCGCGGCGGGGGTGGAGCCCGGCTTCGTCTCGCTCCCCGCGCTCACGGCCGACACGGCGCCGCTCCCCGTGTCGGGGGTGGCGGTGCAGGGGCTGATCCGCCGCGACCTGGGCTACGCCGGCCTGGTGATCGCCGACGTCTCGCCCCGGGGGCCGCTGGCGCGGCGGCTGGGGGTGGTGCGCTCGGCCCTGGGCGCGCTGCAGGTGGGCGCCGACCTGCTGTCGGGGGTGGACGACCCGGCCGCGCTGGCCGACTCGCTGACCGCCGCCGTGGAGCGGGGCGACCTTCCCCGCGCAACGCTGGACGGGGCGGTGCGGCGCGTGTTCGCCGCCAAGCGCCGCGGCGGGCTGGGCCTTCCGCCCGCCGACAGCGTGCGGCCGCCGCTCCGCTCGGCGGCCACGCTGGCCACGGCCTCCTCGGCCTTCGAGCGCACCGCCGTGGTGCTGGGAACGGTGCCGGCGCTGCAGGGGTGCCGCAAGACGGTGCTGGTCACGCATCCCACCGCGCGGGTGGACGCGCTCCACGCCGACCTGGCGCGCCGGGTGCCCGGGCTGTTGCGGCTGAACAGCTGGGCGGCGGCGCGGCGCGGAGCCCTCTCCGGCCTCCCCGGCTTCGCCGGGAACGACGCGGACTGCGCGGTGGTCGTCGACCTGCCGGACGCCCGGCTGCCGCTGGTGGAGCGCATCGGCACGGCCGAGACGCGAGACACCTCGCGGGCGGCGCGGCGCGACACGGCCCGGTTCCGCGCCGACAGCGTGGCCTTCGCCCGCGACACGGTGACGCGGCGGATGATCTACGTCTCGCTGGGGGCCGACCCCGGGCGGCCGTTCCCCGCGGCGCGGACGGCGGTGCTGGTGTGGGGGGCGGGCGCGCAGGCGCAGGTGGCGGCGGCGCGCGCGCTCTTCGGCGAGATCCGCCGCGGCGACGCGCCCGCGCCCAACCCGCGCGTGGCGTGGCCGGCCGCGCGCACGCTGGTGCGCGCCCCCGCCGCGGCCGCGGGGATGAACGCCGACTCGCTGGCGAAGATCGACGCCATCATGCGCCGCGGCGTGGACGGCGGCGTGTTCACCGCGGCGGCGGTGGCGATCGGCCGGCGGGGGCGGGTGGTGAAGCTGAGCGGGTACGGGCGGGTGCAGGGGCAGCCGGTGGATCCCTCGAACACGCTGTTCGACGTGGCGTCGCTCACCAAGGTGGTGGCCACCACCCCGGCGGTGATGGCGCTGGTGGACGACGGAAAGGTGCGGCTGAACGCGCCCGTCTACCGGTACGTGCCGCAGTTCCGCAGCGGCGGGCGCGGCGACGTGACGGTGTGGAACCTGATGACCCACACCGCCGGCCTCCCCGCCGGCGCCGACCTGTACGGCGGGACGAGGGATCCCGACGCGGCGTTCGACCGCGTGCTGCGCACGCAGCTGATCGCCAAGCCGGGAACGCGCGTGCTGTACAGCGACTTCGGGATGATCGTGGCGGCCGAGATGGTGAACCGGCGCGCCGAGGAGCCGCTGGACCGCTTCGCGGCGCGGCGGGTGTTCGCGCCGCTGGGGATGGAGCGCACGATGTACGACCCCCCGCTGACGTGGTGGAGCCGCACCGTGCCCACCGCCGTGCGCAGCGAGCGCCCGTACACGCTGCGCGAGGTGGTGCACGACGGGAACGCCTTCCGCCTGGGCGGGGTCACCGGGCACGCGGGGCTCTTCTCCACCGCCGGCGACCTCGCGATCTACGCGCAGACGCTGCTGAACGGCGGCGCCTACGGCTACCGGCGGGTCTGGTCGCCGCGCACGGTGCAGTCGTTCACCGCGCGGCAGAGGAACGCGGAGACCCGCGCCATCGGGTGGGACACCCCGGCGCGCCGCAGCTCGTCGGGCGACTACCTGTCCGCCCGCTCGTACGGGCACACCGGCTACACGGGGACTTCGATCTGGATCGACCCCGTGAACGAGATCTTCGTGATCCTCCTCACCAACCGCACCTACGACGGGGGAACCGCGGGGCAGATCCTGGACATCCGCCGCGCCGTGGGCGATGCGGCGGGGCGCGCCATCACCGACAAGCCGATGCCGCCGCGCCCCGGCACCCCCGCCGCCGAAGCCGCCGCCGCCCGTGCGCGCGCCGCCGCCCAGGCACGTGCCCGCGCCCGGGCGAGAGCCAGGGCCCGCGCACGGCGCCCCGTCCGCCGGGGCCGCGGCACCCCGCGCCGCACCTCCTCGCGCCGCAGGGCAGCGGCCACCACTCCGGCGACGCCACCGGTGGCCCTCGTCGCGCAGCCCGGCACCGAGACGAAGTAGCCGCGCGAAGCGCCCCCCGTCCCTCCCCAGCAGTTTGGGGGAGGGACAGGCGCATTCCGGACGCGACGCAGTCGCGCCGGAACGCGCCAGGGAGAGGGCCCGCGGGGCCGGCACCGTGCACAGCCGCTTCGTCCACGAAAAAGCCGGTAGTCCGCGAAGGCGGACTTCGTGTAGTCGTTGCCGCGAATTCATTCGCCCGGCCGAGCCCGCGCCGGTCTCGTCCACCCGCCGCGGTCCCGTTACGCGACCCGCGGAGGGACGATCCTCGCCATCCCCGAACATCTCCCGAACACATCCTTGCGCGCGGTGTACCGGACGCGCACCTTTCGCCCACCTCGCCGCGGGCGCATTCTTCTGGTCCAATCGCCACGCCCCGAGCAGTGCACATCCGCCGTTCCCACGCGCTTACCCCGTCGATGATCGCCACCACGCAACGCGAGCGAGTCCTCCCGCGCCTGATCGAAGAGGAGATGCGGGCGTCGTTCCTGGACTACTCGATGAGCGTGATCGTGCAGCGGGCGCTCCCCGACGTGCGCGACGGGCTCAAGCCGGTGCACCGCCGCATCCTCTACGCGATGCACGAGGCGGGGCTGGTTCCCACCCGCGCCCACAAGAAGAGCGCGACCGTCGTGGGCGACGTGCTGGGCAAGTACCACCCGCACGGCGACGCCAGCGTGTACGACTCGCTGGTGCGCATGGCGCAGGACTTCGCGCTGCGCTACCCGCTGGTGGACGGGCAGGGGAACTTCGGGAGCATCGACGGCGACAACGCGGCCGCCTACCGCTACACCGAGGCGCGCCTTTCCCCCATCGCCGGCGAGATGCTGGCCGACATCGACCGCGACACGGTCGACTACGCGCCCAACTACGACGATCGGCTGCAGGAGCCGCGCGTGCTCCCCGCGCGCATCCCCAACCTGCTGGTGAACGGCAGCAGCGGGATCGCGGTGGGGATGAGCACCAACATCCCGCCCCACAACCTGGGCGAGGTAGTGGCGGCCGCGCTGCACCTGCTGGACGACCCCGAGTGCACCGTGGACGACCTGATGGTGCACCTGCCGGGGCCAGACTTCCCCACCGGCGGCATCATCGTGGGGCACGGCGGGATCCGCGACGCCTACACCAAGGGGCGTGGCCGGGTGGTGATGCGGGCGCGCGTGTACAAGGAGAGCCGCCGCAACGGACGCGAGCAGCTGGTGGTGACCGAGATCCCGTACGGCACCAACAAGAGCCGCATCATCGAGCAGGTGGCCGACCTCACGCGCGCCGGCAAGATGAGCGACGTGAGCGACCTGCGCGACGAGAGCGACCGCGACGGCATCCGCATCGTGCTGGAGCTGAAGCGCGGCGCCGACGCGGTGAAGGTGCTCAACCAGCTCTACAAGTGGACCGCGCTGCAGAGCACCTTCGGCGTGATCTCGCTGGCGCTGGACCACGGCGTCCCGCGCGAGTTCACCCTCAAGGCCATGCTCGAGCGCTGGCGCGACCACCGCGTGGAGGTGGTCGTCCGCCGCAGCCGGTGGGAGCTCGAGCGCGCGCAGGCCGAGGCGCACGTGCTGCGCGGGCTGATCGTCGCCTTGGGGCGGATCGACGAGGTGGTGCAGATCATCCGCACCAGCCGCAACCGCGAGAGCGCCGCGCGCAAGCTGGAGAAGGAGCTGAAGCTCGACGAGCGGCAGAGCGACGCCATCCTGGCCATGCGCCTCAGCCGCCTCACGCAGCTGGAGTCGAAGGAGCTGCGCGACCGGCTGGGCGAGCTGGAGCGGCGGATCGTGGAGCTGGAGGCGATCCTGGCCTCGCCCGACAGGCAGCTCGAGCTGGTGCGCGGCGACCTGCGCGAGGTGGCCGCCAGCTACTCCGACCCCCGGCGCACGCGCATCATCGAGAACGAGAAGTCGGTCAAGCTCGAAGACATGCTGGCCGCCGAGCACGTCGTGGTCACGCTCAGCCACGAGGGGTACGTCCGCCAGATCCCCATGGCCGTCTACCAGCGCAGCATGACCGCCGGCAAGCGGATCGCGCTCGACCGGTACGAGGACGACTACGTGGAGCGCGCCTTCGTGGCCAGCACCGACGACACGCTCCTCGTCTTCTCCACCGACGGGCGCGCGTACGGGGTGCAGGTGCGCGACGTGCCCGAGGCGGGGCTGTCGTCGCGCGGCAAGGCGGTGGGGCAGCTCTTCGAGATGGGGAAGAAGGCGGGGGTGGCCGGCGTCTTCGTGGTCTCGGAGTTCCGCGCCGACCGCGCGCTCCTCTTCGTCACGGCCGAGGGAACGGTGAAGCGCACCTCGCTCGACCAGTACGCCAACGCGCGCGCCGGCGGGATCGAGGCCATCAAGCTGACCGCCAAGGACCAGGTGGCCGACGTCCGCCAGACCGACGGCGAGAGCGAGCTGATCCTGGTGGGCCGGGGCGGCCGGGCGATCCGCTTCCCCGAGGCCGAGGTGCCGATGATGGGCCGCGTGGCGCAGGGCGTCCGCGGGATCAAGCTCAAGGAGGGCGAGACGGTCGTCGGCGTGGCCGTGGTGCGCCGCGAGGGCGGCGAGCTGTGCCTGGTGACCGAGCGCGGCTGGGCCAAGCGCCTCCCAGTCGACGAGCTGCAGCCGCAGGGGCGCGCCGGGCTGGGCACGGTGCTG
>DASWMA010000033.1:0-9872 GCA_036399995.1 Longimicrobium sp.
CTGGCGTGCGGCGTGTCGTGGCGGCGGCTGAGCGCGCCGGGGGTGGACGGGCTGGTGGGGCGCGGCGTGTACTACGGCGCCGCGCGCACCGAGGCGCTGGGCACGCGCGGCAAGCGGGTGTTCCTGGTGGGTGGCGGCAACTCGGCGGGGCAGGCGGCGCTGCTCTTCTCGGGCTACGCCAGCGAGGTCACGCTGCTGGTGCGCGGCCGGTCGCTGGAGATCAGCATGTCGCAGTACCTGGTGGAGCAGCTGGCCGCCAAGGCCAACGTGCGGGTCGAGACCGAGTGCGAGGTGGCCGAGGTGGAGGGCGACGGCCACCTGCAGGCGATCGTGGTGGCCGACCGCCGCACCGGCGCCCGCGAGAGGCGTGAAGCCGACGCGCTCTTCGCGTTCATCGGCGCCGATGCCGAGACGGGATGGCTGCCGCGCGAGCTGGTGCGCGACGAGCTGGGCTACGTCTGCACCGGCCGCGACGTGATGGACCTGCTGGTGAACCGCGACGCCGAGTGGCCGCTGGAGCGCGACCCCTACCTGCTGGAGACCAGCATCCCCGGCGTGTTCGCCGCCGGCGACGTGCGCCACGGGTCGATCAAGCGCGTGGCGAGCGGCGTGGGCGAGGGGAGCATGGCCATCGCCTTCGTGCACCAGTACCTGGCCCAGCTCGGCTGACCTGACGACGACGGACAGCGTGGTGCGGGCGTGTCCCTCCGCTGCGCTCCGGGCCGGGCTGCGCGCTGCGTAGGGCACGATACCGCTGTGCCCAACGCAGCCGGGCCACCGCCGCGCCCGCCATCCAGCCGATCCTTCCGACATCCGCCACGCGCGGCGGCGTCCCGGCCCTCCGGGCGCGCATCCCTCACGCGTGGTCTGGTATGAAATTCCACACGGAGCAACGGAGGGAGCGGAGGAACTGCGATGAAGTTCTCCGTTTCCTCCGTTCCCTCCGTGTGACCCATCAGCGATGCTGATGCAGCAACGTATCTGGCGGATTCGATCTGATCCCGGCTGCTGGCGGGCCGGCGATCAGAACGCGGTGCGGATCGCGAAGGAGAAGGTGCGGCCGGCGCGGATGGTGGCATTGTCGGGCTCGCCGAGCTGGCTGCCGAGCAGGTTGTCGCCGGTCAGCGTCAGCCGCACGCCGGGCGTCACCTGGCGCGAGAGCGTGGCGCGCAGGTCGGTCGACCCCTCGTAGGCGATCCAGTAGTCGCGCAGGCCGGCGCCGTACGGCGGCCGCGGCGTAGTCCCCGACGAGAAGTCGCGCGCCAGCGCCAGCCGGTCGTAGCCGATCCAGTTCCAGGCGCGGGCGGCGGTCATCGCGCCGTACCAGCCGTCCGCCTCCCACCGCGCGGTCAGGCCGCCCGTCGCCGCGGGCACGCCCAGCACCCGGTCGCCCGGGCGCAGGTCGCCGCCGTACGACAGGCCGGTGCGGCGCACGCGGCTCTCCACCAGCGACAGCGCGGCGGTCAGCGACAGCGGGCCGTGGCGCAGCGCGCTCTCCATCTCCCACCCGCGGTTGGTGATCTCGCCCACGTTCTGCAGCCCGTAGCGCACGCGGCGGTACGCGGCGCCGCCGCGCGACACGGTGTCCACCCCCAGCGCCACCTTCTGGATCAGCCCCGTGGCGCGCTGGTCGAAGCGCGTCACCTGCAGCGAGAAGGCGCGGCGGAGGTAGACTTCCAGCCCCACCTCCGTCCCCGACTGCGCCTCCGGCTCCAGCGCCGGGCCCAGCATCCCGCCGCCGTGGCCGCCGCGCAGGTCGCGCGTGGCGGTGCGCGCGGGGCGAATCCCGCGGCCATAGGCGGCGCGCAGCTTCACCTCGGCCGCGCCCACCGGCCGCACCCACGCCGCGCCCAGCATCGGCAGCACCGACACGTCGCCGCCGTACAGCGCCTCGTTGCGCTCCACCCGCACCCCCGCGGTCAGGAACGCCGTGTTGCGCCACGCCGTGGCGGCCTGGCCCAGGATCCCCGTGTCGTTGCGCCAGATCACCGTGGGGGTGAGCGCCTGGCCCGCCCAGCCCATGGCCGGCGTCTGCTGCGTGCCGCGGTCGGTGAACAGCTCGCGGAGCACGGCGTGCTCCATCGCCAGCGTCACGTCCGTGGCCAGGGGCCCGGCGCCGCCAAGGCGGGTGGTGGCGCTGGCCCGCAGCGTCCCCCGGTCGGCGCCGCCGCTGCCGGGCCGCAGCGGGTCGGCCACGGCGGCGGCGAAGGGCACGGTGTTGTCGGCGGCGTGGTTCAGCCGGTAGCCGTCCAGCCCGGCCAGCAGCGTGTAGCTCCAGCGGCCGCCCGGGGCCAGCCGAAGCGTGGCGCCGGCGGTGTACTCGCGCAGCGACTGGCGCGTGCTGTCCACCCCCGCCGCCAGCGCGGGGCCGTCGTCGCCCGGCGGCGGCTGTGCGGGGGTGAAGCCCGCCAGCAGCGGGTTGGTGGCCGAGCCGGCGCGCTGGTCGTGGAAGCGGAAGGTGGTGGTGAGGATCGACCGCGCCCCCACGATGCGCCCCGTGGCCAGCGCGCTCACCTGCCGCGTCTGCGCGCCGGGATACACCCCGCCCGCCCCGCCGAAGCCCACCCCGATCCCCAGCGAGCGGAGGTTCGTCCCCGCGCGCACCAGCAGCTGCTGCCGGTGGGTGGCCACCGCGCCGGAGGTGTAGTCGCTGGCCGCCACCCCGCCCTCGCCGCGCAGCTCCACGCGCGGCGCGCCCCCGCCCGACCCTTCGTGGCGGGTGACGATGTTCACCACGCCGCTGATGGCGTCGCTCCCGTAGAGCGCCGCGCCCTGCGGCCCGCGGATCACCTCCACCCGCTCCACGAAGTCGGGATCGAGCTGGGTGAGCACCAGCGGGTTCGCCGTCTCCACCCCGTCGATGTAGACCTTGGGGTGCGTGGCCCGGAACGAGCTGGCGCCGCGCACGCTCCCGTACTGCCCCAGCAGCGACGACGGCGAGCCCTGCCACATCCACACCCCGGGCACGGTGCCGTTCATCAGCGCGGCCATGGTGGCCACCGAGCGGTTGGCCAGGTCCGGCCCCTCCACCACCCCCAGCCCCACCGTCAGCGGCCGGCGCGCCACCCCCGCGGGGCTGCCCGTCGCTACGATACGCTCCAGCACGCTCTCCCTGGCCGTCACGCTCCCGCCCTGCGCGGGCGCGGTGGGCGGCGCGGGGGTCAGCACCACCTGCCCGCCGATCACCACCGCCTGCGCGCCCGACGCGCCCACCAGCGCCGCCAGCACGTCGCCCAGCGGCCGGCGCGACACGGCCAGGCACACACGGCGGTCCAGCGGAAGGAGCTCGGAGCTGTAGGAGAGGCGGACGCGCGCCGCGGCGCTCAGCCGGTCCAGCGCGTCGCGTAGCGTCAGCTCGCTCGCCCGCAGCGTCACCGGCCGGTCCAGCGGCGCCTCCCACGCGTGCGCGCCGGCCACGTCGGCCCGCGCGCAGGCGGCCTGCGCCCGCGCCGCGCCCACGGACGCCAGGGCGAGCACGAGCGCGCAGACAGGAACGCAGAACGCCCGGACGCGAAAACGCGTCCGGGTGGGTGCGGCGGGTGCCGCGGCGGGGCGGGTCACGGCGCCCGTGCTCCGCCTCCCCTCGGCACCACGGCGGCGGTGTCGCCGCCGCGGCGCAGCTCGCCGCCCAGCGCGGCCGCCACGATGCGGATCGCCTGCTCCGCCGTCTGCCCCTCGAAGTCCGCCGTCAGGTGGCGCCCTGCCAGCGACGGATCCACGCGTACGGTGACGCCGTACCAGCGCTTGAGCGCCGCCACCACCTCGGGCACCGGCGCGTCGCGGAAGGAGAGGCGGCCGGTGGTCCATGCCACGTCGGCCCGGCTCACCGTGCGGCGCTGCACCACCACGCGCCGGTCCAGGATCCGCGCGCGGTCGCCCGCCCGCAGCGTCTCGGGCTGCGTGAGCTGCTGCGGCGGCGACACGGCCACCACGCCCTCCGTCACCGCGACTGACGTCCCCGCGCCGGAATCCGCTCGGACGGTGAAGGCCGTGCCCAGGTCGGTGATCACCGCGCTGGGGGTGGTGACGGTGAAGGGGCGCTCCTCGTCGTGGCGCACCTCGAAGTACGCCTCGCCGTCCAGCTCCACGGTGCGCCCGTCATCCCCCGAAACCGTCATGCGGCTCGCGGGGCCCAGCACCACGCGGCTCCCGTCGGCCAGCCGCAGCTCGCGCCGCGCGCCCACCTCGGTGGCGTAGCGCACCGGCTCGGCCGCGCCGCCCCGCGACGAAAGCATCCGCCACACCAGCGCGCCCGCCAGCAGCACCAGCACCGCCGCGGCCGCGCGGAGCACGCCCGGCCGGCGCCACCACACGGGTGGCTGTGGCCGCGAGATGCCGCGCACGGGCGTCCGCGCCGCGCCGCCGGCCTCCACCGTCAGCGCCGGCTGGTCGCGGCGCGCCATGACCGACGCGAGCGCCGCCTCCACGTCCACCTCGGCCCGTGCGTCGGCGCGCAGCGGCGAGATCGCGGCATCGAGGGCGTCCACCAGCTCGGTGCGGCCGGGGTGCTCCGCCAGGTCGCGGCGCAGCGCGGCCGCCTCGCCGGGCGAGCTTTCGCCGGCGAGCAGGCGCGCCACCGCCTGCCAGGCGGTGTCGTCGCGGGTGTCGTTGGGGGAGCGGTCGGACTCGTTCATGTCCAAGGGAACACGCAAGAGGCGCGGCACCCTATCTGCGGGCGCGGCACGAGCCGTAGGTTTGTAGGCGCCGGCCTGCGGAAGGTTCCTCGCAACGGCGGCCGCTCGCCACTCCACACCCTGAATGGACGAACCGGAACTCCACGCGCGGCTCCGCAACGGCGACGACCAGGCGTTCGCGGCCGTGTTCCGGGAGCACTACCCCGCCCTGGTCGCCTCGGCCGAGCGGCTGCTGGGCGACCGCGCCGCCGCGGAGGACACCGCGCAGGAGGTGATGCTGGAGCTGTGGCGCCGCCGCGAGGCGCTCCCCGACGACATGTCGCTGCGCGCCTACCTGCACCAGTCGTCGCGCAACCGGGCGCTCAACCGCATCCGCCACGCCCGCGTGGTGCGCCAGGCCGAGCCGCACGTGCGCCCCCCCACCGCCTCGCCGCCGGCAGATGGCGACGTGTCGGCGCTGGAGCTGGAGGCGGCCACGCGCGCCGCGGTGGCCGAGCTCCCCGAGGAAGTGCGCGAGACCTTTCGCATGAGCCGCGTGGACGGCCTCACCTACGCCGAGATCGCCCGCGTGATGGAGGTGTCGGTCAAGACGGTGGAGGCGCGGATGGGGCGCGCGCTCAAGCTGCTGCGCGAGCGCTTGGCGCAGTGGCTGCCGGAGGGCGGCGGCTGGTAGCCGATCCGGGCATCCATCTGGATGAAAAGATGAAAGAAGCAGCGACCGCCGGTCGTTGAAGCCTCGCGCCGTTTGCGAGGCTTTTCGTAGTTGTTGCTGCGGCTTCAGCCGCCGGTGGGATCTCGGCGCCACCGTCGGATTTTCTGATGACTCCGCTGACTGGTGACTCCGCGTGATCCATCTTCTTCACGCGTGCCGTCAGTGCCCGAAGCCGCGGGCCATCGCCGTGGCCGCGAACACCATCGCCACCACCAGGGCGGCCTGCACGGCGCTGATGGTGGCGAAGGTGCCCGCGCGCGAGGTGTCGATCGCCTGGCCGCGGCCCAGGCCGATGCGCCAGCGCACCAGCGTTGCGGCGGGCCACACCTCCAGCACCAGGATCAGCGCCAGCAGCGCCATCTTGGACCAGAACACGTGGTTGGTCACGTAATACGTCGTCCCCTTCGCCAGCCCGCCGAACGCGCGCGCCAGCCCCGTGCTGATCCAGAGCAGCGCCGCGATCCCCCACGCCGTGTCCGCGTAGAGGGCGCGGCGGATGGCCTGCTCGTCGGGCGCCTGGCGGAGCGCCTGCCTTCGCGCCCACACCGCGCCCAGCCCGATCCCCAGCGCCAGCAGGTGCAGCGCGGCCATGATCCAGCGAATCACCATAGTCTTCCCCCCTGGAGGACGGTGGGACCACGAAGAACGGACGAAGGATCTTTGGATGAAAAGCGGGCGAGAGGATGGGTGACGGGACGGAGACGGCGCCTCGTCAGCCGAACCGGGTGATGCCGACGGAAGCGGCGCCACCCAGGGAAACGCAACCGCCCTGAAGGACGAATCCCCCCAGGACGGTTTCGTGACTCCTTCCACACCTGGTGGACGAGTAGACTGACCTCACTTCCATGCTACTGGCCAGCCGACTCTTCGTCAATCAACCAGAGGGCGGCCGCGGTCAGGTGCACGCATGAACATCCCTCACGGCGCGTTCCCCACGCGCTGCAGGTCGAGCTGTTCGCGCACGGCGTCTTCGTCGGGGTCGCCCTGCTTCAGCGCCTTGTCGAGCGTCTTCCGCTGCTCGTCGGTGAGCTCGGGCGGGAGGGTGGGGACGGCGGGGTCCACCACGGCGTCGATTACGAACGGGCGGTCGGCCGCGAGCGCCGCCTGGATCGCGGGCACCACGTCTTCCGGCTTCTCGACCCGTACCCCGCGCAGCCCCAGCAGCTCGGCGTACGAGGCGTAGGGGAGGTCGGGGACGTCCTGCGTCAATGGGAACCTGGGGAAGCCGTCCATCACCCGCTGCTCCCAGCTCACGTAGGCCAGGTCGCGGTTGTTGAAGACGATCACCACCAGCCGCGGGTCGCTCCACCCGCGCCAGTGGCGGGCCACGTCGATCAGCCCGTTGATCCCGCTCATCTGCATCGCCCCGTCGCCCGCCAGCGCCACGCACAGGCGGCCGGGGAAGGCGAGCTTGGCCGCCAGCGCGTACGGCATCGCCGATCCCATGGTGGCCAGGCTGCCCGAGAGCGACACCATCATCTCGCCGCGCATGCGCAGGTGCCGCGCGAGCCACACGGTGGAGGTCCCCGAGTCGCCCGCCACGATCGCATCGTCCGGGAGCCGGGCGGAAAGCTCGTGCACCAGCAGCTGCGGGTTTACGGGGTCGGCCGGCTGGTGCGCGCGCCGCTCTTCCTCCTCGCGCCACTCCCCCACCCAGCGCTCCACGTCGTCACGCCACCCCCGGTCGCCCTTCCGCTCCAGCAGCGGCAGCAGCGCGCGCAGCGTTTCGGCCGCGTCGCCCAGCAGGTTCACCTCGGTGGGGTAGCGCACCCCCAGCCCGCCGGGGTCCAGGTCGACCTGCACCGCGCGCACGCTCCCCGGCTTCGGCAGGAACTCGGTGTAGGGGAAGGTGGTGCCCACCATCAGCAGCGTGTCGCACTCGCGCAGCATCCGGTTGCTGGCGTCGGTCCCCAGCCACCCCGCGGTGCCGGTCACGTACGGCAGCTCGTCGGGGACGGCGGCCTTGCCCAGCAGCGCCTTGGCGATCCCCGCCCCCAGCTCGTCGGCCACCGACACCAGCTCGGCGCGCGCGTGCAGGGCGCCGGCGCCGGCCAGGATCGCCACGCGGCTCCCGGCGTTCAGCACCTCGGCCGCGCGGCGCAGGTCGTCGTCCGCCGGCAGCACGCGCGGGGCGCTCCAGCCGGTGGACGAGTGCTGCATCCCGTGCTCGTGCGGCGGCTCTTCCACCACGGGCTCTTCCTGCACGTCGTGGGGGATGATGATGGCGGTGACGGTCCGCCGCCCCAGCGCGATGCGCAGCGCCCGGTCGATCACGTGCCGCGCCTGCTCGGGCGAGACGATGGTCTCCACAAAGTCGCGCGCCACGTCCTTGAACAGCGTGTGCAGGTCCACCTCCTGCTGCGCCGACGCGCCGAGGCCGGCCGTGGCCTGCTGGCCCACGATGGCCAGCACCGGGCGATGGTCGAGCTTCGCGTCGTACAGACCGTTCAGCAGGTGGATGGCGCCGGGGCCGCCGGTGGCCAGGCAGACCCCCACCTCGCCGGTGTACTTGCTGTGGCCGGTGGCCATCAGCGCCGCCAGCTCCTCGTGCGCCGTCTGCACGTACTCGATCGGCACCCGGCCCGCGCGGTCGGCCTTCCACAGCGCCTTCAGGATCCCGTTGATCCCGTCGCCCGAGTAGCCGAACACGCGGCGGACGCCCCAGGCCGCCAGCCGCTCCAGCAGAAAGTCGCCGACCGTCTTCTCGTCACCCATCCGCCCTCTCTCGTGGTCATGCGTGGGGCGCGGGCGAGTGGCACCTTTCGTTCCGGCAGACGTTTGCGCTGGAGCAGGGTGTCTAAACAGCAATCTCACGCAGAGCAGCAGAGCAGCAGAGGGAAGTGCCGGAGTCCTCTGCTGCTCTGCTGCTCTGCGTGAGCCCCGCTGTTGACGATGCCGGCGGACGCGGCATGGCCCGAGCGTGCTGGCAGGAACGCCGCGTCATGCGTATTCTGCCGAAACCCGACAACTCATGGGGCGCACCCGGCGCACCGTCTTTACGCAGGAGGGCTCCGTTGAAGCAGAAGCTGACGATCGCCGCCGTATGCATCCTGGCGGCCGCCTGTGTGCCGCGGCAGGCGGGGACCGGCGCCGCCGCCGCGCCGGCGCCGGCGGCCGCGGCCAACGAGGCGGCCAACGAGAACCAGCGGCTCGACCGGCTGGTGGAGGAGTACTTCGACCGTGGGCTCGCGCTGAGCCCGGTGGCGGCCACCTCGGTGGGCGACGCGCGCTACAACCACCTCTACACGGCGTCGTTCAGCCGCGAGTCGCGCGCGCGGAGCGCCGCGCTGCTGGCCGAGTTCGCGCCGCGGCTGCAGGCGGTCAACCGCGCCGCGCTCGACGAGGAGCACCAGATCACCTACGACGTGTTCCGCTGGCAGCTCGACAACCAGCGGCGGGGAGAGCAGTTCCCGTCGCACCTGGTGCCGCTGAACCAGTTCTTCAACTTCACCGCCTCGTTCGCGCAGCTGGGTGCCGGCACCGGGGTGCACCCGTTCCGCACCGTGAAGGACTACGAGGACTTCCTGGGGCGGATGCGCGGCTTCCAGCAGGCGGTGGACGCGGCCATCGCCAACATGCGCGAGGGCATGGCCGCCGGCGTGGTGCAGCCGCGCGTGCTGATGGAGCGCGTGCTCCCGCAGCTTTCGGCGCACGTGGTGAGCGACTCCACCGCCAGCCTGTTCTGGGGGCCGATCAAGAACCTCCCGGCCACCTTCTCCCCGGCCGACCGCGAGCGGCTGACGGCGGAGTACGGCCGTGCAATCCGCGAGGTGATCGTCCCCACGTACGGCAAGCTGCACGACTTCGTGCGCGACGAGTACCTGGCGCGCACGCGGGCCACCGTGGGGCTGTCGGCGCTCCCCAACGGCCGCGCCTGGTACGAGAACCAGGTGCGCACCATGACCACCACCTCGCTCACCCCCGAGCAGATCCACGACATCGGCCTGGCCGAGGTGGCGCGGATCCACCGCGAGATGGAGGGGGTGATGCGGCAGGTGGGGTGGCAGGGCGACCTGCCGTCGTTCATGCGCCACGTGCAGACCGACCCGCGCTTCCGCTACTCCACGCGCGAAGAGATGCTGGCCGACTTCCGCGGGGCGCAGGCGCGGATCGACGCCACCACCGACCGGCTGTTCGACGTGAAGCCGCGCGCCAACTACGAGATCCGCCCCATCGAGCCGTTCCGCGAGCGCAGCGCCAGCGGCGGGTCGTACACGCCGGCCAGCCTCGACGGCTCGCGGCCCGGCGTCTTCTACCTGAACACCTACGACCCGCCCAGCCGCGCGCGCTACGGGATGGAGTCGCTGCTGATCCACGAGGGCTCGCCCGGGCACCACTTCCAGATCTCCATCGCCCGCGAGCTCGACCACCTCCCGCGCCTGCGCCGCTTCGGCGGGTTCACGGCCTATTCCGAGGGGTGGGGGCTGTACGCCGAGACGCTGGGGCGCGAGCTGGGGCTGTACACCGACCCCTACCAGTACTTCGGCTACCTGTCGTCGGAGCTGTGGCGCGCCATCCGGCTGGTG
>DASWMA010000034.1:0-2070 GCA_036399995.1 Longimicrobium sp.
TGGGGAGTCTGACCCTTGCTATGACTGACCCTGTGTCGTTGCGTTGAAGTGTCGGCTCTCCAGGCGGCACCTGCCGGCCGAGCGGGGTGTGACTTCATAGGTAAGCGCCGCGTGGAGGCCGTTCTTCCGCGCGGCGTGTGATAGCTGATGTGATGCCCGACTCCGGATGGAAGGGATCGGGCTGAGCGTATGGCTGACATGATGTCCGACGCGAAGGCGGAGGGGTATCGGCGGGTCGAGGTCCTGACGGGTCCGCGGCGGCGGCGCGACTGGTCGGAGGACCACAAGGCGCGGGCGGTGGCGGAGAGCTGCGCGCCTGGGGTGGTGGTCTCGGAGGTGGCGCGCCGCTGGCAGGTCTCGCCGCAGCAGTTGTTCACCTGGCGGCGGCGGGCGCGTGCGGCGGCCCGGAGGGCGGCGACGGCCGGGACGTTGTCGTTCGTCCCGATCGTGGCCGATGCCCCCGCGCCCGCAGCGGAGCTGGACCGGTCGCAGGCGGCGATCGAGGTGGAGGTGGCGGGCGCGGTGGTGCGTGTGCCTTCCGGCGCCGACGCGGTTCTGCTGACGGCGGTGCTACGCGCGCTGCGGGCTTCCGTGGCGTGATCTCCGTCCCCGCCGGGGTTCGCATCCTGCTGGCGACGCGGCCCGTGGACTTCCGCCGCGGGGCGCATGCCTTGGCCGCGCTGGCGGCGGAAGCGCTGGGCGAGGATCCCTTCTCCGGCGCGGTGCTGGTGTTCCGAGCCAAGCGCAGCGACCGCGTCAAGGTCCTGGTCTGGGACACGAGCGGGCTGGTGCTGGTGTGGAAGCAGATGCAGCGGGGCGGCTTCGTGTGGCCGCCGGTGGCGGACGGCGTCGTGCGCCTGTCGGCGGCGCAGTTCGCCGCGCTGTTCGACGGTCTCGACTGGTCGCGGCTGGCGACGGCACGAGGGATTCACACGCCGAGCGCCGCCGCGTAGGATCCGCGCCGTGATGCGCGCTGCCGGGGACGACGCGACGACACCGCCGGGGGATCCGGCAGCGCTGCGCGCGCTGCTGCTGGCGGCACTCGGGAGGTGCGACGCCCTTGTCGCGGAGCGCGACACCGTGGCGCAGGAGCGCGACGCGCTGGCGACGCAGAACGAGCGGCTGCGGCACCTCCTGGCGAAGCTCAAGCGGATGCGGTTCGGGCGGAAGTCGGAGCGGCTGCCCGGCGAGCAGCTGCACTTCGCCTTCGAGGAGCTCGAGGCGTCGATCGCCGCCAACGAGGCGGACGCCGAGAAGCGCTCGGCGGCGCTGCGCCGCAAGCGCGCCGAGCAGCGCCGCGAGGGCCGTGGCCGGCTGCCGGCACACCTGCCGCGCATCGAGCAAGTGCTCGAGCCCGAGGATGTCGCCTGCCCCTGCTGCCGCGGTGCGATGGCGGTGATCGGCCACGACACGTCGGAACGGCTGGACGTGATCCCCTCCCAGTTCCGGGTGCTGGTGACCAGGCGGCCGAAGCTGGCCTGCCGGGCCTGCGAGGGGGTCGTGGTCCAGGCGCCGGCGCCGGAGCGGCAGATCCCCGGCGGCTTGCCGACCGAGGCGGCGGTGGCGCAGGTGCTGGTGTCGCGCTACGCGGACCACGTTCCGCTGTATCGCCAGTCGCAGATCCTGGCGCGGCAGGGGATCGAGATCGGGCGGGACACGCTGGCCTCCTGGGTCGGCCACGCGGCGAGCGAGATCAAGCCGGTGGTGGCGCGGCTGCGCGAGATCCTGCTCGGCTCGGCGCGGCTGTTCGCCGACGAGACCACCCTGCCGGTGCTCGCCCCCGGCCGGGGGCGCACCAAGAAGGGCTACGCCTGGGCGATCGCGCGGGACGACCGGCCCTGGGGCGGGGCCGACCCGCCGGCGGTGGTGTTCCACTACGCGCCGGGCCGTGGTGCCGAGCATGCCAAGGCGCTGCTCGCCGGCTACCAGGGCATCCTGCAATGCGACGGCTATGCGGCCTACAAGAGCGTGTCCGCCTCGGGCGACGGCATCACGCTGGCGTTCTGCTGGGCCCACGTCAGGAGGGAGTTCTTCGACCTGACGAAGAGCGGGACGGCGCCGATCGCGGAG
>DASWMA010000035.1:0-2466 GCA_036399995.1 Longimicrobium sp.
GCTTCGCCACGTGAAGCGGGGCGGCGGCGGACGCGTCCGCGTGCCCGGCGTACACCGCGACGTCGATCGACTCCTCCATCGCCAGCGGCGTCTCCCGCTCCCCGCGGCGCATCGTCTTCCCCGTCCTCACCACCGCGCGGAGCTCGTAGCGGCCGTCGGGGAGGCGGCGGTACGTGGCCGAGTCCACGGCCAGGTCGTACGTCACGATCCCGTTCAGCCACTGGCCCACCAGCGCGCGGTCGCGCTCCGGCGCAGCCTGCACCAGCGCCGCCACCAGGTGCTCGGCGCGGGCGGCCGGCCGCGGATACGCGTGCTCCTCCAGCACCCGGCGGAGCGCGCGGTTCATCGCGTCTTCGCCCAGCAGGTCGCGCAGCGCGTTCATCACCACGCCGCCCTTGCCGTAGTACAGGTGGGGCTGCGACGTCGCCCGCGAGAGGGGGCGCTCGTCGTCGCGGTCGTCCGCGCGGCCGGCCACATAGCGTTGAAGGTCGAACTCCATCAGCCGCGTCACCTGGCCCTCGCCGCGCAGCCGGCGCAGCACCATCTGCTCGCCGTACTTGGCCACCGACTCCACCACCAGGCTCGCGCCGGGGCCGGAGCCGGGGTTCACCTGGTGCCCCCACCACTGGTGCGCCACCTCGTGCGCCACGCGGCGGGTGACCAGGTCCAGCGCGGTGGAGTCGCGCGCGTCGGTCAGGAAGCCGCGGTGCTCGGCGAACCAGATCAGCCCCGGCGTGGCGTAGGCGCCGAACGGCGCGAACGACGGCACCTCCACGATGCGCAGCGTGCGGTGCGGGTACGGGCCGAACGCGCGGGTGAACACGTCGAGCGACACCGTGGCGGCGCGCAGCATCTGCTCCACGTTGCGGGCGTGGCCGGGGTGGAAGAACACCTCCACCGCCACCCCGCGGTGCATCACCCGCCGCACCCGGTAGCGGGCCGAGGTGTAGCCGAACTGCTTGAGGCTGGGCCGCCGCAGCACGTAGTGGAAATGGCGCCGCCCGCCCTGGCGCCACTCGCGCCGCAGCTCGCCCGGCGCCATCGCGATCTGGTCGGGCGAGGTGGAGACGGTGGTCTCGAAGGTGGCCCAGTCGGCCATCGCCTCTCCGGGCGCCTCCGCCAGCGCCGACGCGTCCTCCTCCACCCGCGCCGCGAGGCCGTGGCGGCGGCGCTCGGTCGGATCGCCGATCTCCCAGCTCCCGCGGTAGCCCAGCAGCGGGAACGCCTGGCCGTGCGTGACCAGCGAGCCGTTGTCCACCACCGCGCGGTCGAAGCCGGAGCTGCGTACCCCCCGCTCCTCGTGGGCCACGCGGAACGTGAGCACCGCCCGCCCGCCCGGCGCCAGCGGCCGGCGCATGCGGAAGCCGTGCATCCCGAAGCGCGTGTCGCGGGCGATGCGGTCGGCGCCCTCCAGCCGCGCGTCGGCGTCGCGGGCGGTGCGGGGGAGCGAGACCCACACGGTGTCGATCGGCCGCGCGCCGCGGTTCTCCAGCAGGTACGTCCCCGCCAGCCGGAAGCCGCGCCGCTCCGGCTCCAGCTCCATCGCCGCGCGGACGGCGGCCACGGCGGGGAGCGGCTGCGCGGCGTAGCGCCGGTACGCGCGCTCGTACTCGGCGCTCCAGGCCAGCGACCCGGCGCGCGTCTGGTGCTGGTTCAGCACGTTGGTGTTGTAGAAGACGAATCCGCCCGTCCCCAAAAAGAGCGCCAGGCACGCCGCGGCGCCCGCCACCCCGCGCCGCCCCAGCCGCCGCGGGATCGCCGCGATCCGCCGCCGCAGGGTCGCCGCGGTGCCGCGCCGCCACGCGCCGATGGTGACGAAGGCGAGCAGCGCCGCGAACGCACACCAGTACAGCATGAACCACCCGAACGACGCCGCGGCCTGGCCGCCGCCCGCCATGTCGGAGTGCGGCGCCTGCGGCCCGCCGGCGTAGCGCAGCAGGTGGTGCTCCAGCCCGAACATCTCGCCGCGCAGCGCCAGCATGGCCAGCAGCAGCGCCGCCAGCATCCCCACGTAGCGGTTGGGCGCCAGCGCCTGCGCCAGCAGCGCGGCCACCGCGAACATCAGCAGCGGCAGCAGCGCCGAGGCAGCGAAGGAGACGATCACCCCCGGCTGCACGTGCGGATACCCGCGCGAGAGCTGGAAGAGGATGGAGACGGCGGCCGTCGCCAGCGTCATCACCGCCACGGTCAGCGCCAGCGCGGCCAGGCGGGCCAGGTAGAAGACCACGCTCCCCGTGGGCGTGGCGTCGAGGATCTCGGACAGGTGCGCCGCCCGCTCGCGCCACATCAGCTCCGCGCTGAAGTAGACCAGCACCACGGTGCCGAGCTGCGACAGCATCGGCCGGGCGATGGCCAGGAGGATCCCCGTCGTGGGGTACAGCGTGGTGCCGTATTCCGCCGCCTCCGACGCCGACATGTTGGCCCAGGCGACGACCGCCCACAGCGCCATCAGCGCCAGGAACGGCC
>DASWMA010000036.1:0-6411 GCA_036399995.1 Longimicrobium sp.
CGCGGCTGTCCCTCTCCCAAAACAACCTGGGAGAGGGACCTGGGCTCGCTTCGCTCGCGGCTACGTCGCCTGCGTCAGCGATGCCAGGAACCGTGCACCATCATCTCGCCCGAACCGAAGCCGGTAGTCCGCGAAGGCGGACTTCGTGTAGTCGTTGCCGCGGTTTCAACCGCCCAGGGTGACCCGGCCTGCCACCCGACTCGACTTTCGGATCGAGCGTTCGGTTGCTCGAGCCTGGGCTCACCCCTCTCCGATCCTCCGCTCCATCCACTCGAACACGTCGCCCAGCGGCCTGTCGCGCTCCACCTCGTTGTGCGACTCGTGGCGGAAGCCCGGGTAGCGCCGCACCGTCACGTCGCCGCGGAGGCCGGCGGCGAAGCGGAGGGTGGCGTCTTCGTCCACGATCGTGTCGGCGCCGGGGACCAGGAAGAGGAGGGGGACGGAGATGCGCCCGCCCTCGGCGTGCGCTCCGGCCATCGCCGCCACCATCTCGGTGAACAGGCGCGGGGTGATGCGGTTGCTCACCAGCGGGTCTTCGCGGTACGAGCGGACGTAAGCCGCGTCGTGGGTGAGCTCGGCCGGGTCGATCTCGTTCTTCATCGGCAGCGCCGGCAGCAGCTTCGAGAGCGGCGCGGCCAGGGCCAGCTTCCAGCGCGGCGCCTTCACCTTCACCCCCAGCAGCGGCGCGGAAAGGACGGCGCCGGCCAGCGGCACGTCGGCGTGCGTCTGCAGCCAGCGCAGCGCGATCAGCCCGCCCAGCGAGTGGCCGTACAGGAAGAGCGGAACGCCGCCGGCTTCGCGGGCCGCGCGGCGGCGGAAGTCTTCCAGGTCGGCCACGAACCGGTCGAAGCGCGGCACGTAGGCGCGCGGGCCGCCCGAGCGGCCGTGGCCCCGGTGGTCCACCGCGTACAGGCTGATCCCGCGCCGCGTGAAGTCGCGCGCCAGCCCGGCGTAGCGGCCGGCGTGCTCGCCCAGGCCGTGGCTCAGGAACACGGCGGCGCGCGGCCGCGCGGCGGGCCAGGCGATGGCGTGCAGGCGCATCCCGTCGCCGGCCAGGAACTCCGACGACGCGCCGGCGGGCGGAAGGAGGCCGGCGCTCATGCGGCTAGGGCGCCTTGCGCTGCAGGTTGAGGGTGCGGAAGCTCTTCAGGTACACCCCCAGCGACCACACGGTGAGGATCACCGCGACGGCGAGCGACACGATGGTGAAGGTGCGGTGGAAGGGAAGCCACACGTTGTTCCAGAAGTTCGTGTCCCACCCGTAGAGCCGCGACGCCGACCACACCGCGTACCAGAAGATCACCGCGCCGGCGGCGATGTTCTGGAACACCGCCTTGAGCTTCCCCGCCCGCCCGGCCGCCAGCACCACCCCGCGTTTTGCCGCGTAGCCGCGGAACACGGTGATGAACAGCTCGCGCCCGAACAGGATGAACAGGATCCACCAGGGAAGCACCCCGCCGAACCACGCGAACGGCGTCTCGCGCTCGGCGACGTGCGAGAGGTAGTAGAAGGAGATGAAGGTGGAGGCCAGCAGGAGCTTGTCGGCCAGCGGGTCGGCCAGCTTGCCGAAGTCGGTGATCAGGTTGCGCGAGCGCGCCAGCTTCCCGTCCACCATGTCGCTGAAGGCGGCGATCAGGAACACGATGAACGCCCCCAGCCGCACCCCGAACGAGTCGGTCAGGATCATCGGCGCCAGCAGCACCGCGAGAACGATGCGGCCGATGGTGATGGCGTTGGGAAGGTTCATCCAAGGCATGCGCAGCGCCGCCTGCATTCAGCTCAGTGACTTGATCACGAGCTTGCTCACCGCCTTCAGCGTGTCGAACACCCCGATCCCCCGCGTGGCCACCGCCTCGTAGTGCGGCACCTTGCCGGGGTTGAGCTGCGCCTCGAGCTCGGTGAGCGAGCTGGTGTTGGGCAGGTCGCGCTTGTTGTACTGGATCACGAAGGGGATCTCGCGCAGGTCCAGCCCGTACTCGCCCAGGTTCTCGTAGAGGTTGTGCATGCTCTCGATGTTGGCGTCGAGCCGCTCCACCTGGCTGTCGCCCACGAACACCACCCCGTCGACCCCCTTCAGGATCAGCTTGCGGCTGGCGTTGTAGTACACCTGGCCGGGCACCGTGTACAGGTGGAAGCGAGTCTTGAAGCCGCGGATGGCGCCCAGGTCGACCGGGAGGAAGTCGAAGAAGAGAGTGCGCTCGGTTTCCGTGGCCAGCGAGATCAGCTTGCCGCGGGTGTTGGGCGCCACCTTCTCGTACACGTACTCCAGGTTCGTGGTCTTCCCGCACAGACCCGGCCCGTAATACACGATCTTGCAGTTGATCTCGCGCGAGGCGTAGTTGATCATCGACATCGGCTCGGGCCTCCTAGAGATCGCCGAACAGGCGGTCGATCTCGTCCTCCGCCTCGTCGACGAAGGCGGCCTCGAAGCGCGAGCCCTGCGGGGCCGCGGCCGAACGGTCGAACATCTCGCGGAAGATCTCGGCGAGCTCGCGCACCACTCCTTTGACCTTGATGCGGATCATCCCCAGCGTCGTGCGGTTGTCGAAGAGCACCACCAGGATCACCCGGCGCGCCACGTCGGCCAGGTACATGCTCTCCTTCTCTCCCTGGTGGAAGAGCGAGGAGAACTCGTTCTCGCCGATCATGGTGGCCAGCTGGTCGTTGGCCGAGAAGTCGGCCGCGGCCAGCGAGGCGAAGGCGGTGGTGTCGAAGTCGGGCTTTTCGCCCGCGGTGGTCACCAGCTGCCCGGTGCGGTCCACCAGCAGGGTGCAGCGGGCGTTGCTGTCGTAGAGGAATCCCTGCAGCAGCCGTTCGATGCGCGCGTGGTCGCGCTCTTCGAAGCTCCAGCTGCTCGCTCCCATCGCCGCCATCAGGCAACCTCCGACTCGCGCGTGGCCAGCGCCTCTTCCAGGCGCTGCAGCACGGCATGGGCGCGCTTGCGCAGCAGCGGGCGCGGCTCCCAGGCCAGGAAGTCGCGCAGCAGCAGCACGGTGTCGACGCTGGCGGCCACCCCGCCCAGGTACTCCAGCGCCGCCAGGCGCCGCAGCGGGTGGGGGCTGAACAGGTCGCGCCTGCTGCGGCTGATCTGGTCGCGCACCAGCAGCACGCCCAGGGCCGCGGCGGCCGAGAGCGCCAGCAGCGTGAGCGCCGTGGTGCGCAGGATTCGCTTGTTTTCCATGCGTCCGGGGACGTAGGCCAAATCTGTTGGTGCGAGTGGCGGTGACAAACTAAGCCCCGGGGGTGAAATCCGCGAGGATGGTGCCGGAAGTACGAAAGTACGGGGGTACGGAGGTACGGGGGTACGGCGGTGCACGGCCGAAGGCGGATGAATCCGCGGCAAAGCCGTCGCACGGATCACCTGCACGTCGCGGACTCGCGCCGGTGCGGTCACACCCTCCCCGGTTTCCGCCCAGGAGCTCCCCGTCATCTCGGGGACCGTGGCTGCGCTGCTGCGGGAGGAGTACCTGATGAATCGCCCGTCATCTCAGGAGATTGCGTGGCGCGCCCGCCGGCCATGGCCCATTGTGTCCTTGCGCTGAGCGACACCCGCCCCCGCAGCGGCCCGGCCACGCTCCCCAGCGCCGTCTGCCCGGCCGCGCTTCTCCCCCCACTCTTACCGGAGGAACGAATGATCGACGACCGCGAGCACCCGTCCACCACCGAGCACGCCGACGTCGGGATCAGCCGGCGACGCTTCGCCGCTGTTTCAGGCGCGGCGCTGCTGGGATCCATCCTTGGCGCCCCCGGAAGCCTCGCCGCCCTGGACGCCACGTCGACGAGACGGTCCGTTCGCGGCGTGCCGGGCACGTTCGAGCTGCGGATCACCATCGTCGGGCTCTGCTTCTGCGTACCGGACCCTGTCACGAGGCGGATGCACGTCCTCATGCCGAACACGAACGGACACTCGCACGGAAGTGTGAGCCGGCACGTCGCCCGTCTGCTCTACGATGCAGGCCACGAACAGACGGGTTCGAACGAGCTCGCCGGAGTGGCGGTGACCGTGCCGCTGGATAACGGGTCGCTGGACCTGGAACGGCTCGGAGGGCCGCTCGATCTCGCGCTGCCGGGCCCCGTGCTGGACGTGAGCCCGATCGTGCGTGACGGTGTGAGCCGCGAAACCCTCTCTGGCGACGCAGCGGGACGCCTGCGCGCGCGCCTGAGCTTCGATGCGGGAAGCATGTCGGCTCAGAACCGCGCGATGCGCTGGGACCTGGGCCCGTACCGCGGTCGACGGATGGCGAACGCGGTGGAGTGGACGATCCCCGGCATCCCTGGCGACGGAATCGAGCTTCCGACACGGGGCCTCAACGGTCAGGCCGGCCCGACCATTCGCCCGCTGTATCCGGTGAACGGGACGGTGGATCTGGTTGTCCTGCACGTCGTTCCCGAAGAGATGCTTCCGTTCGGCCGCGCACCGCAGCGTCCGCGGCCGGGCTTCACCTCGGCAGATTTTGGAGCCTACTACGACCTGTTCGAGAACCCGGCGGATCGGCCGCTGCCGCGATTCGTCGGCGACGATGAAGCGCCGGGTGCAGTGCAGGTCGCCTTCGGCGGCGCATCCACGGGGGAGCGGATGGAGTTCGGGACCATCGCGTGGGCCTGCCTGGTGGGCGGAGGGACGATCAAGCGAGGCTGACGGTCAGGCGCGAACCCTCGGGTGCCGGGGAGCCAGCGGGCGCGGATGCAAGAAGGGCAGCGGATCGATCGCGATCCCCTGCCCTCCCGATGTGTCTCGTACTTTCGTACCCCGTACTTTCGTACTTTACAGCTCCCGCCGGTTGGCCAGCGCCTCGGCGATGGTGACGCCGTCGGCGTACTCCAGGTCGCCGCCCACGGGAAGGCCGCGCGCGATGCGGGTGACGCGCACGCCCAGCGGGCCGATCAGCGTGCGCAGGTACTGCGCGGTGGCCTCGCCCTCCACGCTGGGGTTGGTGGCCAGCACCACCTCGGCCACGCCGCCGTCGCCCACGCGGCGGATCAGCTGGTGCACGTTCAGCTCGGCGGGGCCGATGCCGTCGAGCGGCGAAAGGCGGCCGCCCAGCACGTGGTACATCCCCCGGTACTCGCCGGTGCGCTCGATGGCCATGATGTCGCTGGCCTCTTCCACCACGCACAGGGTGGCCGCGTCGCGCCGCGGGTTGGCGCAGATGGCGCACGGCGTGGCCTCGGTGAGGTTGCCGCACACCTCGCACGGGCGCACCCGCTCGCGCACGGTCACGATGGCGCGCGCCAGCCGCTGGGCGTCGTCGCCGGGCGCCTTCAGCAGGTGGAAGGCCAGCCGCAGCGCCGTCTTGCGGCCGATCCCCGGGAGCCGCGCCAGCTCGCCGGTCAGGTCGTCGATGGCAGACAACGGGCGCTCAGAACTCCGGAAGCTGGAACGGCAGGTTGATGCCGCCGGAGACCTTGCGCATCTCCTCCTCGTACAGGCTGGCGGCACGCTCCTGCGCGGCCGACACGGCCGCCAGCACCAGCTCCTCGAGCATCTCCACGTCGCCGCCGGTGGCGATCTCGGGGTCGATCTTGATCGAGCGGAGCTTGCCGCGGCCGTCGGCGGTGGCGGTCACCATCCCGCCGCCGCTGCTGCAGCTCACGGTCTTCTGCCCCAGCTCGGTCTGAAGCTGGGAAAGACGAGCCTGCACCTGCTGGCTCATCTGGAGAATCTGCTGGAAGTTCGGGTTCATCGCTTTCAGTGTGCGGCCGCTTGTGGCCGGCAAAGGTCATCCGGAATGCGCGAGCACCCGCGCAGGCGCCGCATGGGCACCGCGCGGGCTGGGCGCGTGTCAGTCCACGAGTTCCAGGTCCCACGCTTGTACAGCCGCCGCCAGAACCGGTTCCGTTTCCATCATCCGCTTCAGCCGGTCGCGCCGCACGCTCTCGGCGGTGAAGCGGCCCTGCGCGGGATCGAGGGCGCTGGCGGCGCCGGTGGCCACTTCCAGCCGCACCGGCCCGGCCAGCCGCCGCCCGAGCGCCTGCTCCACCGCCTGCTTCGCCGCGGGCTGCGACAGCCGCTCCAGCGCGGGGCTCCCCGGCGGGAAGGTCAGGCGCACGGCGCGGCCCTCGGCCGCGATCTGGGCCGCGCGCAGCATGAACCCCATCCCCGGCGGCAGCCCGTCGCCCTCCTGCAGCATCCCGTTCCACGCGCGCCGCAGACGGGCGCCGTCGATCGGGCCACCGTCACCCCCATCCGCCGCGGCGGGCGCGGGCTCCGGCTCGGGGGCGGGGTTCGGCATACGGGCCGGCGGGGACGCCGGCATCGCCATCGGCGGGACGGACGGCTCCCGCGCGGACGGCGCCTCGTTCGGCAGCTCCATCGGCGGGAACGGGTTCTCGTCGTACCCGTAGTCGTCGCCCGCGTCCACCACCTGCGGCGGCGGCGCGGCGGGTCTCGGCGACGAGGCGGCGGGCGCG
>DASWMA010000037.1:0-5782 GCA_036399995.1 Longimicrobium sp.
CGCCAGCCGCTCCACGGGCTGGCGCTCGTCCGCCACCATCGCCTCCAGCGCGCGGCGGAGATAGCCGGCGAAGCGCTCCACCGTCTCCCGTTCGAAGAGCGCGGCGGCGTACTCCACCGCGCCGACGATCCGGCCGTCGCGTTCGGTGAGGGCGAGCGAAAGGTCGAACTTCGCCGTCGTCTGCGCGGCCGCACCCGCCGTCGCGGCCGGCGCCGGCCGCGACGACGATCCCGGCGCAGCCAGCGCCAGACCGGAAAGCTCCAGGTCGTGCCCGGTCGCGTTCTGCCAGATGAACATCACCTGGAAGAGCGGGGTGTGCGACAGGCTCCGCGCCGGCTGCAGCAGCTCCACCACCTGCTCAAAGGGGATGTCCTGGTGCTGCTGCGCCCCCAGCGCCCGCGCCTTCACCCGCGCGAGCACGTCGGAGACCGAAGGGGCGCCGGAGAGGTCCACGCGGAGGGCGAGCGTATTGACGAAGAAGCCGATCAATCCCTCGATCTCGCTCCTCCCCCGGTTGGCCGCCGGCGTGCCGATCACCACGTCGTCCTGCCCGGAGAGGCGGCTCAGCACCGCCGCCCAGCCGGCCAGGAGGGTCATGAACACCGTGGCCCCGTGCCGCGCCGCGAGCGCCTTCACCCCCGCCGTCAGCTCCGCATCCAGCTCGACGCCCACCGTGCCGCCGGCGAAGTCCTGCCGCGCCGGCCGTGCGCGGTCGGCCGGCAGCTCCAGCAGCTCCGGCGCGCCGCCCAGCGTCTGGGTCCAGTACTCCGCCTGCGCCTGCAGCACCTCACCCTCCACCCACTTCCGCTGCCACACCGCGTAGTCGGCGTACTGGATCGGCAGCGCGGGAAGCGGATCGGGCTCGCCGGCGCGGAAGGCGTCGTAGAGTACCGAGAGCTCGCGGGTGAACACGTCCATGCTCCACCCGTCACTGACGATGTGGTGCATGGTGATCAGCAGCACGTGATCCTCGTCGCCGATCCGGACCAGACGCCCGCGGATCAGCGGACCGCGCTCCAGGTCGAAGGGCGAATCCGCCTCCTCCGCCATCAGCCGGCGCAGCTCCGCCCCGCCTTCCGCGTGGCCGCGGAGGTCGTGCTCGGCGAGATGGAAGGGGCTCTCCTCCGCCGGCGCGACCCGCTGCACGGGTGCGCCGTCCACCTCGGCGAAGACCGTACGCAGCGCCTCGTGCCGCGCCACGATCCGGTCCAGCGCGCGCCGCAGCGCACCCCGGTCCAGCTCGCCCCGCAGCCGCCGGCGCTCGGTGATGTGGTACGCCGCGCCCGCGCCTTCCAGCCGTTCGATGAACCAGAGCCGCTGCTGCGCGAAGGAGAGCGGAAGGTCCGCCCCCCGCTCCACCGGCTCGATCGCCGGCAGCTCGGCACGAGAGGCGGTCTCCAGCCCCCGCGCGAAGTCGGCCAGCACGGGCCGGGTGAACAGGTCGCCCAGCGCCACCTCCACCGCCAGCCGCTGCCGCACCCGCGAGATCACCTGCACGGCGAGGAGCGAGTGCCCGCCCAGCTCGAAGAAGCTGTCGCGGCGGCCCACCCGCTCCACGCGCAGCACCTCGGCCCAGATGTCGGCCAGCACCCGTTCGGTCTCGCCCTCGGGCGCCTCGTAGCCGCGCGTGGCGAGCGCGTCGCCCTCCGGCGCCGGGAGCGCCCTGCGGTCGACCTTCCGGCCGGCGGTCACCGGGAACGCATCCAGCCGCACGATGGCCGCCGGCACCATGTACGCCGGCAGGCGCTCGGAGAGGTGCGCCCGCAGCGCATCGACCTCGACCGAGCCCGAGCCCGAGCCCACGACGTACGCCACCAGCCGCTTCTCGCGCGGCGTGTCTTCGCGGACCAGGACGACGGCCTCGCCCACCTCGGGACGTTCGGCCAGCCGCGCCTCGATCTCGCCCAGCTCGATGCGGAAGCCGCGGATCTTCACCTGGAAGTCGGTGCGGCCCAGGAACTCGATCGACCCCTCCGCCAGCCACCGCCCCAGGTCGCCGGTGCGGTACAGGCGTGCCCCGGGCTCGCTGGCGAACGGGTCCGGCACGAACCGCTCGGCGGTCAGCCCCGGACGGTCGAGGTAGCCGCGCGCCAGCTGCCCGCCGCCGATGTACAGCTCGCCTGCCACCCCCACCGGCACCGGCTCGCCGCGCGCGTCGAGGAGGTAGATGCGCGTGTTCGCCACCGGCCGCCCGATGGAGCGCCAGGTGGCGGGATCGTCCGCGATCTCGCGGAGCGCGGCGTTGACCGTCGTCTCCGTGGGTCCGTAGGTGTTCAGCAGCGGAGGCCGGTGACCGTCGCGGCGGAACCAGGCCTCCAGCGCCGCCGGCTCCACCGCCTCGCCGCCGATGGCCAGCAGGCGCACGCACGGCGGGATGGCGGCGGAGGGCTCGTCGAGCAGGATCTGCCAGAAGCGGGTCGGGAGGTCGACCACCGTCACCTGGTTCTCCGCGCACCGGCCCCAGAAGGCATGCGCGCCCTCCAGCCATGCTTCCGTGCGCAGCACCAGCGCCGCCCCGGTGAGGAGCGCGCCGAAGATCTCCTCCACCGAGGCGTCGAAGGCGATGGAGGCGAACTGCAGCGAGCGGTCCTCCGGCCCCAGCCCGAAGCCCGCCCGTACCGCGGCCGCCTGCAGGCGGACGGCGCGATGGGTGACCATCACCCCCTTGGGCCGCCCGGTGGAGCCCGAGGTGTAGATCACGTACGCCAGGTGCTCCGGCATCGCCCCGCGCCCGGGGTTCGTCTCCGGCCCGGCCGCCCAGGCGGGCGAGGCGGCGTCCAGCTCGAGCACCGGCACCCCCGCGCCCGCGAAGCGCGCGGCGAGCGAGCGGTGCGCCAGCACCGCCACGGGCGCGCTGTCTTCGAGCAGCCAGCGCAGCCGCTCCTCGGGGTACGCCGGGTCGAGCGGGACGTACGCCCCGCCCGCCGTGAGCACGGCCAGGAGCCCCGCCACCATCTCCGGGGTGCGCTCGGCGCAGATCGCCACGCGTGCGTCCGGCCCCACGCCCAGCGAGCGAAGGTGGTGCGCCAGCCGGTTCGCGCGGGCGTTCAGCTGCGCGTAGGTGAGCTCGCCGCCCTCGAACACCACCGCCGTGGCGCCAGGCGTCTCCTCCGCCCGCCGTTCGAACAGCTCGTGCACGCACTCGCCGTCCGGGGAGGGGAGCTCCGTCGCGTTCCACCCCTCGATGACCTGCGCGCGCTCCGCGGGCGGCATCAGCGCCAGCCGGGCCACGCTCCGGCGCTCGTCGGCCACCATCTCCGCGAGCACCCGGCGCAGGTACGCGAGCCAGCGCTCCACCGTCTCCGTTTCGAAGAGCGCCGTCGCGTATTCCACGCTCCCGGCGATCCGCCCGCCCCGCTCCGAGAGAGCGAGCGACAGGTCGAACTGTGCCGTGACACCCGTCTCCGCGCCCGAGGGAAGCCGCGCGGGCGCCGTGGCGCCCGGCTCCGTGCCCGCGGAAAGCGGCGCGGCGCCGGGATCCCGCCCCGTGCCCGGAAGGTTCTGCCAGGCGAACATCACCTGGAACAGCGGGGTGTGCGACAGGCTGCGCACGGGATCGACCCGCTCCACCACCTGCTCGAAGGGGATGTCCTGGCGGTGCTGCGCCTCGAGCGCCCGCCGCTTCACCCGCCCCAGCAGCTCCGCCACCGACGGCGCGTCGGACAGCTCCACGCGCAGCGCCAGGGTGTTCACGAAGAAGCCGATCAGCCCCTCGAGCTCCCGTCGCCCGCGCCCCGCCGTGGGCGTGCCGACCACCACGTCGCCCTGCCCCGAGAGCCGGCTCAGCAGCGTGGCCCACGCGGCCAGCAGCGTCATGAACAGCGTGGTCCCGTGCCGCCGCGACAGCGCCTTCAGCCCGGCCGTCAGCTCGTCGTCCAGCTCCATCCCGAGCCGCGCCCCCGCATGGTCCTGCTCCGCCGGACGCGGGCGGTCGGTGGGCAGCTCCAGCAGCTCCGGCGCGCCGGCGAGCGTCCGGGTCCAGTAGTCCGCCTGCTCGCGGAGGAGCTCGCCCTCCACCCACCGCCGCTGCCAGACCGCGTAGTCGGCGTACTGGATCGGCAGCGCCGGCAGCGGGTCCGGCTCCCCGCGGCGGAACGCGGCGTAGAGCGCGGAGAGCTCGCGGGTGAGCACCCCCATCGACCAGCCGTCGCTGACGATGTGGTGAATGGTGACCAGCAGCACGTGGTCGTCCGCCGCCAGCCGCACCAGCCGGCCGCGGATCAGCGGCCCGCGCTGCAGATCGAAGGGCGCATCCGCCTCTTCGGCCACCACCCGGCCAAGCTCCGCCTGCGCGTCGGCCCGGCCGCCCAGGTCGTGCTCCACCAGCCGGAACCCGGCGTCCGCCGGCGCGATGCGCTGCTCGGGAACGCCGTCGGTCTCCGCGAAGACGGTGCGCAGAGACTCGTGGCGCGCGACCATCGCGTCGAGCGCACGCACCAGCGCCGCACGGTCCAGCTCGCCGCGCAGACGCACCCGGGTGGGGAGGTGGAAGGTGCTCCCCATCCCCCCCAGCTGCTCCAGGAACCAGAGCCGCTGCTGTGCGAACGACAGCGGCACCCGCCCATCCCGGGGCGCGGGCTCGATCGGCGGAAGCGCCGACCCCGCCGCCGCCTCCAGCTCGCGCGCGAAGTCGCTGAGCACGGGCCGGGTGAACACGTCGCCCAGCGCCACCTCCACCTCCAGCACCTGCCGCACCCTCGAGATCACCTGCACGGCGAGGAGCGAGTGGCCGCCCAGCTCGAAGAAGTTGTCGTGCCGGCCCACGCCGTCCACGCGCAGCACCTCGGCCCAGATCTCCGCCAGCGCCTCTTCGGTGGTGCCCACCGGCGGCTCGTACTCCCGCGCCGCATACGCGTCCGCCTCCGGCGCGGGGAGCGCCTTGCGGTCGAGCTTGCCGTTCGGGGTCAGCGGGAGCGCGTCCAGGCGCACGTACGCCGCCGGCACCATGTACTCCGGCATGCGCTCCGAGAGGTACGCCCGCAGCGCATCGACCTCGGCCGAGCCCGAGCCCACCACGTACGCCACCAGCCGCTTGTCGCCCGGCGTGTCTTCGCGGACCAGGACGACGGCCTCGCGCACCTCGGGGTGCTCGGCCAGCCGCGCCTCGACCTCGCCCGGCTCGATGCGGAAGCCGCGGATCTTCACCTGGAAGTCGGTGCGGCCCAGGAACTCGATCGTCCCGTCCGCCAGCCACCGCGCCAGGTCGCCCGTGCGGTACATCCGCGCGCCGGCGTCGGCGGAGAAGGGATCGGCGACGAAGCGCTCCGCCGTCAGCTTGGGCCGGTTCAGGTAGCCGCGCGCCACGCCCTCGCCCGCGACGTACAGCTCGCCCGCCACCCCCACCGGCACCGGCTCGCCCAGCGCGTCCAGCAGGTAGACCCGCGCGTTGGCGATCGGGCGCCCGATGGAGGGCGCGCGCTCGTCCGCGCCGCACACGTGCCAGGTCGAATCGATCGTCGCCTCGGTGGGGCCGTAGAGGTTGACCACCTCGCCCACGCCCGCCGCCCGCGCCTCGGCCACCAGCGCGGCGGAAAGCGGCTCGCCGCCGCAGAAGAGGGTGCGGCAGGGGAGCGACCCGCCCGCGGGGAGCGCGCCGAGCACCGCCTGCAGCAGGGTGGGAACGAACTGGGCGACGGTGACCCCGCCCTCCTCGATCGCGCGCCCGATCGCCGCCGGGTCCTTCGCCGCCGCGGGCGGGAGAAGGTGGAGCCGCGCGCCGGTGGCCAGCGGCGTCCACAGCTCCCACACCGACGCGTCGAAGGAGATGGAGGTGCGCTGCAGC
>DASWMA010000038.1:0-5870 GCA_036399995.1 Longimicrobium sp.
TGCTCCAGGAAGAGCTGCAGCATCGAGGGGACGAAGTGCGCGTGGGTGATCCCTTCGCGCTGGATCGTCTCCACCAGGTACGCCGGGTCGCGGTGGCCGCCGGGGCGCGCCATCACCAGCCGGGCGCCCACCATCAGCGGCCAGAAGAACTCCCAGAACGAGACGTCGAAGGAGAACGGCGTCTTCTGCAGCAGCGCCTCGTCCGCCGTCATCCCGTACCGGTCCTGCATCCACGCCAGCCGGTTCACCAGGCTCCCGTGCTCCAGCATCACCCCCTTGGGGCGCCCGGTGGAGCCGGAGGTGAAGAGGACGTGCACCAGGTTCGCCGGCCCCAGCCCCTCGCGGCCGGGATTCGTCTCCGGCCGCTCCGCCCATTCCTCGTCGCCGGTGAGGTCGAGCACCGGGATGTCGGAGCCCGCCGACAGCGCCGCGGCGGTGCCGGCCTGCGGCGGGTGCGTCAGGAGGACGGCGGGGGCGCTGTCCTCGACCATGTTGCGGAGCCGGTCCACCGGGTAGCTCGAATCGAGTGGCACGTAGGCACCGCCGGACTTGAGGATGCCCAGCAGCCCCACCACCATCTCCACGCTGCGCTGCACGCAGATCCCCACCCGCACGTCCGGACCCACGCCCAGGGCGCGGAGGTGGTGCGCCAGCCGGTTCGCCCGCGCGTTCAGCTCCGCGTACGTCACCCGCTCGCCTTCGAACGCCACCGCCACCGCGCCCGGCGTGCGCGCCACCTGGGCTTCCACGAGCTCGTGGACGCACGCCTCGGCCGGGTACGCGGCCTCCGTCGCGTTCCACTCCCGCAGCACCAGCCGGCGCTCCGCCTCGGCGAGCATCGGCAGACGGGCGACGCCGAGCGTGTCGTCCGCTACCATCGCCTCCAGCACCCGGCGCAGGTAGCCGAGCCAGCGCTCCACCGTCGCCTGTTCGAAGAGCGCCGTGGCGTACTCCACCCCGCCCGTGATCCGCCCGCCGGCCTCGCTGAGCGCGAGCAGCAGGTCGAACTTGGCGGTCCCCTGTGGCTCCGGTCCCGATGCCGGCTCCGGCGCCGATCCCGGGTGCGGCGCCGGCCCCAGCGCAGCCTGCGCCAGCCCCGCCAGCTCCACCTGTTCATCCGGCGCGTTCTGCCAGACGAACATCACCTGGAAGAGCGGGGTGTGGGCCAGGCTGCGCACCGGCTGCAGCAGGTCGACCACCTGCTCGAAGGGGATGTCCTGGTTGGCCTGCGCCTCCAGCGCCCGAGCCTTCACCCGCGCCAGCGCCTCGCCCACGGCGGGAGAGCCGGAGAGGTCCACGCGCAACGCGAGCGTGTTGGCGAAGAAGCCGATCAGGCCCTCGATCTCGGGCCGGCCGCGGTTGGCGGTGGGGGTGCCGACCACCACGTCGTCCTGCCCCGACAGGCGCGAGAGGACCGCCGCCCAGCCGGCCATCAGCGTCATGAAGAGCGTGGTGCCGTGCCGGCGCGAGAGCGCCTTCAGCCCGGCGGTCAGCTCCGCGTCCAGCTCGATCCCGGCCGCGCTCCCGGAGAAGTCCTGCCGCGCGGGCCGCGCGTGGTCGGTGGGCAGCTCCAGCAGCTCCGGCGCGCCGGCCAGCGTCCCGCTCCAGTACTCCGCCTGCGCCTGCAGCACCTCACCGTCCACCCACTTCCGCTGCCACGCCGCGTAGTCGGCATACTGGATCGGGAGCGCGGGAAGCGGATCGGGCCCGCCCGCTTGGAAGGCGGCGTACAGCTCGCCCAGCTCACGGGTGAACACCTCCAGGCTCCACCCGTCACTGACGATGTGGTGCATGGTGATGAGCAGCACGTGGTCGTCGTCCGCCATCCGCACCAGCCGCCCGCGGATCAGCGGATCGCGCGCCAGGTCGAAGGGGGCCCGTGCCTCTTCCGTCATCACCCGCCGCAGCTCGGCCCCGGCCCGGGGATGGCCACGGAGATCGTGCTCCACCAGGTGGAACGCGCTTTCCTCCGCCGGCGCGATCCGCTGCACGGGATCGCCGTCCACCTCCACGAAGACCGTGCGCAGCGCCTCGTGCCGCGCCACGATCCGGTCGAGCGCGCGCCGGAGCGCGGCGTGGTCCAGCTCGCCCTGCAGACGCTGGTGGGTGGGGATGTTGTATGCCGCGCCCGCGCCTCCCATCTGGTCGATGAACCACAGCCGCTGCTGCGCGAACGAGAGCGGGAGGTCCCTCCCCCGCTCCACCGGCTCGATCGCCGGCAGCTCGGCGCGCGCGGCCGTCTCCATCCCCCGCGCGAAATCGGCCAGCACGGGGCGGACGAAGAGGTCGCCGATCGCCGCCTCCACGCCGAGCGCCTCCCGCACCCGCGAGATCACCCGCACGGCAAGGAGCGAGTGCCCGCCCAGCTCGAAGAAGTTGTCCCAGCGGCCCACCCGCTCCACGCGCAGCACCTGGGCCCAGACGCCGGCAAGCGCGATCTCCGTTTCGCCCACCGGCGCCTCGTACTCCCGCGCCACGTAGGCGTCGCCCTCGGGGGCGGGGAGCGTCTTGCGGTCCACCTTCCTGTTCGGGGTGAGCGGATACGCCTCCATCCACACGTACGCCTCGGGCACCATGTACCCGGGGACGCGCTCGGCGAGGTGCGCCTTCAGCGCGTCCACCGCGGCCGGCTCATCGCCCAGGTAGTACGCCACCAGCCGCCGGTCGCCGGGCTCGTCTTCGCGCACCAGCACGACGGGAGCGCGCACGGCCGGGTGCTCCGCCAGCCGCGCCTCGATCTCGCCCAGCTCGATGCGGTAGCCGCGCACCTTCACCTGGAAGTCGGTCCGCCCCAGGTACTCCAGCTCCCCGTCCATGCGCCGGCGCACGCGGTCCATCACCCGGTACATCCGGCCGCCAGGCGCGCCGAACGGGCAGGGGACGAAGCGCTCCGCCGTCATCGCGGGGCGGTTCGCGTAGCCGCGCGACAGGCCGTCGCCCGCCAGGTAGAGCTCGCCCACCACGCCCACCGGCACGGGGTGGAGATGGCGGTCGAGGACGTACGCCTGCGTGTTGGCCACCGGCGTGCCGACCAGCACCTGGTCGGCGCCGCGCGGCACCCGGTAGTACGTCGAATAGGTGGTGTCTTCGGTGGGCCCGTAGAGGTTGCCGACCTTCTCCACCGTCGGCAGCGCGTACAGCCCCTGCGCCAGCGCGTTCGGAAGCGCCTCGCCGGCCAGGTTCAGCGTCTTCACAAAGGGTGGGATGCCGCCGCTGCGCAGCAGCTCCGCCGCCGCGCTCGGCACCATGCTGACGTGCACCACCTCCTCTTCCAGCGTCGCCAGCTCCAGCGCGTTCTCCACCAGCACCAGCTTCCCGCCCCACGCCAGCGTCCCGAACACCTCCGCGACGCTGACGTCGAAGTTGACCGAGGTGGAGAAGAGCACGGCCGAGCGCTCCTCGTCCGTCACGTTCTCGCGCAGCCAGTGCAGGAGGACGACCGCCGAGGAGTGGCGGATCATCACCCCCTTCGGCCGGCCGGTGGACCCCGAGGTGAAGATGACGTGCGAAAGGTTCTCGGGGACGGCGCCGCTCTCCGGCGCGTCCGCGGATTCCGTGGCGACGACGTCGCGCTCCACGTCGAGGAGGAGCAGCGCGGGCGTCTCCTCCGGCAGGCGGTCCGCCAGCGACGACTCGGTGATGACCAGCGCGACCGCGGCGTCTTCGAGCATCCAGCCCAGCCGTTCGCGCGGGTACGCCGGATCCAGCGGCACGTACGCGCCACCCGCGCCCAGCACCCCCAGCATCGCGGCCACGAGATCCGGCGTGCGCGGCAGGCAGACGCCAACGCGCACCTCGGGCCCCACGCCGCGCCGGCGGAGGACGTGGGAGATCTGGTTCGCCCGCGCCCCGAGCTCGGCGTAGGTCAGCCGCTCGCCCTGCCAGGAAAGCGCGACCGCCCCCGGCGTCCGCATCGCCTGCGCGCGAAACAGGTCGTGGACGCACACGCCGTCGGTGGGATACCCGGCCGCGGTCGCGTTCCAATCCTCCAGCACCAGGCGGCGCTCGGCGTCGGGCAGCAGCCGCAGCCGGCCCACGGCCTGGCGCTCGTCGGCCGCCATCGCCGCCAGCGCCCGCCGCAGGTACCCGGCGAAACGCTCCGCCGTGGCCCGTTCGAAGAGCGCGGCGGCGTACTCCAGCGAACCCGCGATCCGCCCGTCGTGCTCCGAGAGCGAGAGCGTCAGGTCGAACTTCGCCGTCACCTGCGGCGGCTGTGCGGCCGGCCCCTCCCGCGGCGCCGGCCCCTGCGCCGGAGCCCCGGAGGCCAGTGCCACCCCGGAAAGCTCCAGCTCGCGCTCGGGCGCGTTCTGCCAGATGAACATCACCTGGAAGAGCGGGGTGTGAGACAGCGAGCGCGCCGGCTGCAGCAGCTCCACCACCTGCTCGAAGGGGATGTCCTGGTGGTGCTGCGCGCCCAGCGAGCGCTCCTTCACCCGCGCCAGCAGGTCGGACACCGACGGCGCGGCGGACAGGTCCACCCGCAGCGCCAGCGTGTTGACGAAGAAGCCGATCAGCCCCTCGATCTCGCTCCTCCCCCGGTTGGCCGTGGGCGTGCCGACCACCAGGTCGTCCTGCCCGGACAGGTGGCTCAGCACCGCCGCCCAGCCGGCCAGCAGCGTCATGAAGAGCGTGGTCCCGTGCCGCGCCGCGAGCGCCTTCACCCCCACCGTCAGCTCCGCGTCGAGGTCGACGGGGATGAAGCTGCCGGAGAAGTCCTGCCGCGCGGGCCGCGCGTGGTCGGTGGGCAGCTCCAGCAGCTCCGGCGCGCCGGCCAGCGTCCCGGTCCAGTACTCCGCCTGCGCCCGCAGCACCTCACCATCCACCCACTTCCGCTGCCACGCCGCGTAGTCGGCGTACTGGATCGGCAGCGCGGGAAGCGGATCGGGCCCGCCCGCCTGGAAGGCGGCGTACAGCTCGGCCCGCTCACGGGTGAACACCTCCAGGCTCCACCCGTCACTGACGACGTGGTGCATGGTGATCAGCAGCACGTGGTCGTCGTCCGCAAGCTGAACCAGCCGCCCGCGGATCAGCGGACCGCGCGCCAGGTCGAAGGGCGCCGTTGCCTCTTCCGTCATCACCCGCCGCAGCTCGGCCCCGGCCTGGGGATGGCCGCGGAGATCGTGCTCCACCAGGTGGAACGCGCTTTCCTCCGCCGGCGCGATCCGCTGCACCGGCTCGCCGTCCACCTCGGCGAAGACCGTGCGCAGCGCCTCGTGCCGCGCCACGATCCGGTCCAGCGCGCGCCGGAGCGCCGCGTGGTCCAGCTCGCCGCGCAGACGCTGGCGGGTGGGGAGGTGGTACGCCGCGCCCGCGCCCTCCAGCCGGTCGATGAACCACAGCCGCTGCTGCGCGAACGAGAGCGGAAGGTCGGTCCCCCGCTCCACCGGCTCGATCGCCGGAAGCTCCGCCCGCGCCGCCGTCTCCAGCCCCCGCGCGAAGTCCGCCAGCACGGGGCGGACGAAGAGATCGCCGATCGCGGCCTCCACGCCCAGCACCTGGCGTACGCGCGAGACCACGCGCACCGCCAGGAGCGAGTGGCCGCCCAGCTTGAAGAAGTCGTCGCGGCGGCCCACCCGCTCCACCTTCAGCAGCTCCGCCCAGATCCCCGCCAGCACCTCCTCCACCTCGCCCACGGGCGCCTCGTACGCACGCGTGTCGAACGCGTCCGCGTCCGGCGCGGGGAGCGCCCTGCGGTCCAGCTTCCCGTTGGGGTTCAGCGGAAGCCTCTCCAGCCGCACGAACGCCGCGGGAACCATGTACTCCGGCAAGTGCTCGGAGAGGTGCGCCCGCAGCGCCTCGCTCTCCAGCGCCTCGCCCACGAAGTACGCAACCAGCCGCTTCCCGCCCGCCGCGTCGTCCAGCGCGAGCAC
>DASWMA010000039.1:0-6685 GCA_036399995.1 Longimicrobium sp.
GTGCACCAGCCGCAGCACGGTGGGGCGCAGCATGATGAACGTGTGGCCGCCGGGCACCAGCACGTGCCCCGCGGCGCCGTCCAGGTGCGTCTCGGCCACGCGCACCGTGCGGTCCGTGGCCCCGGCGATGATGCCGACCTCCACGCCGGCGGGCGGCGCCAGGGTGCGTGCGGCCGCGCGCTCGTGGGTGCACAGGTCCGGCAGCGCCGGCAGCAGCCACGCGCCGTAGCGCACCACGCGGTCGGCCTTGCCGGCGCCGCGGTTGGGCGGCGCCAGCATCACCACGCGGCCCAGGCGCGCCGGCGGCGCATGGGCCAGCACCCAGCGGGTGATCACCGTGCCCAGCGAATGCCCCACGAAGTGGACCGCCGGGGCGGCGCCCGTCGCCGCCTCCACGTCGCGCGCCATCCGGGCGCCCAGCTCGGCCAGGGGCCGCGTGTAGCTGCTGTATCCCCAGTTCAGCACGCGGTAGCCGCGCGCCCGCAGCGACCGCGCCAGCACCCACATCGACGCGGGGGTGCGGCCCAACCCGTGGGCGACCACGACGAGCTCGCGCATGTCCGTCATCGTCACCGCCCCGTCCCCTGGTCACAGATGGTGTCGCCCGGCGGGAGGCGCGCGATCCCCATCTCGCGCATCCACGCGGCGCGCTGTTCCGCGGTCATCGACCGCGCCATGACCCGGCTGGTGAACCCGCCGCACGCGCGTCCGTTCTCCACCGTCATCCAGTCGGAGATCTCGCCCGGCGCAACGCGTACTTCGTCGTCCTGCTTGAACTTCGGGAACAGCTCGGCGTCGTCCACCAGCCGGCCCACGATCCGCCCTCCCTGGTAGCGGACCTCGTACAGCCAGATGTGCTCGCCCGTCGATCGATCGCCCACCCGCACCTTCACCCCCAGGTACGACTGGCCGGCCGGCGGCTTCTGCAGGCGCGGAAGGAACTGCGGCAGGGTGGCGCGCGCACGCGCGATCGCCGCATTCATCGCCGGGTCTTCGCGCGGAACGTAGCGGATGATCGGGGTGTTGGCGGAGCTCGTCTGCGGCGGCGGCGAGCCCTGGGCAGACACGCGGCCCCCCTCGCCGCTCGCGCTCGCGGTCAGCAGCGCCACCGCCATCCAGCACGCCCGCGGCATCGAACGAACGCTCCCCATCATCTCCTCCGCGGCAGGTGTGAATCGCCTCCCGATGATGACCGGCAATGATCCGTCTCCCGTACCTCTGTACCTCCGTACCCCCATACCTCCGTACCCGCGTACCTTCTTCAGTCGTAGTCCGGCTCCAGGTTCGCGTACTTCAGCACCACCACCTTGCGGCCCACCGCATCGAAGTCGATCGACGCCTTCACGTCGCCACCGAAGCCGCTGATCTCGGTGACCGTCCCGGCGCCGAAGCGGGGGTGGCGCACCCGGGCGCCCTTCACCAGCGAGACGTTTTCCTGGCTGTCGCTGTAGTCCACCTGGTAGCTGGGGTCCTCGGGCTCGGCGCGCTTCGGCACCGGCGGCGAGAAGCCCACCCGCTCGCGGCGCGTGCCGAAGCGCGAGGTGAAGCTCTTCCACGGCTGCGCGTAGCTGCTGCTGCGCTCGAAGGTGCGCTCGCTGTGGCGCACGTCGGTCAGATCCTTGGGCACGCTCTCCAGGAACGAGCTGGGCACCGAGTCCATCCAGTCGCGCCCCCGCCTCCGCCTGCGGGCGTAGGAGAGGTACAGCTTCCGCTCGGCGCGCGTGATGCCGACGTAGAAGAGCCGCCGCTCCTCCTCGAGCTGCTTGGGCTCGTCCATGGCGCGCATCATCGGGAACAGCCCTTCTTCCAGCCCGCCGATGAAGACGACGGGGAACTCCAGCCCCTTGGCGTTGTGCAGCGTCATCATCGACACCGCGTCGGCCCTGGGGTCGTGCTGGTCGATGTCGGCCACCAGCGCCACGTGGGCCAGGAAGAGGTCGATGGCCCGCGGCGCGGCCTGCTCGGTCCGCGCGAGCTCTTCCAGCAGCTCGGGGTCTTCGTCCCACAGCCGCTCCTGCAGCTCGGCGGCGCCGGTGATCAGCGACTCCACGTTGGCGATGCGGTCCTCGCCCTCGGCGCCCTCCTCCTTGAGCGATTCCACCAGCCCGCTCTCGGTCACGATCCCGCGCAGCACCTCGTCCAGCGGGAGCCGCTCGGCCACGGCGGCGTGCTTGGCCACCAGCCCGGCCATCTCCGGCAGCGCGCGCGCGGCGGGGCCGCGGATCTCGGGGATCTCGGCCGCGCGCTCGGCGGCGGCCAGCAGCGGCAACCCCTTCGCGGTGGCCCACTCGGCCAGCCGCGCGATCGACGCGTCGCCGATCCCCCGCCTGGGCACGTTCACGATGCGCAGGAACGACTCGTCCGCCGCGGGATTCGCCACGAGGCGGAGATAGGCCAGCGCGTCCTTGATCTCCCTCCGCTCGTAGAAGCGGATCCCGCCGATCACCCGGTACGGCATCCCCTCGCGGCGCATCCCCTCTTCCAGCGCGCGGCTCTGCGCGTTGGTACGGTAGAGGATCACGAAATTCTTCAGCTTGAGTGAAGGATCGTCGCCCATGCGAGCGTTGATCTCGGCGGCGATCCACTCCGCCTCGTCCTTGTCGTCGGCGCACTCGACCAGGGTGACGCGCTCGCCGCCGGCGTTGTCGGTGCGGAGCGTCTTCCCCTTGCGGTTGCGGTTTTCCGAGATGACGCGGTTGGCCGCGTCGAGGATCACCTGCGTGGAGCGGTAGTTCTGCTCCAGGCGCACGATGCCGGCGCCGGGGAAATCCTTCTCGAAGTCGAGGATGTTGCGGACGTCGGCGCCGCGCCAGCCGTAGATCGACTGGTCGTCGTCGCCCACCACGAACAGGTTCTGGTGCTGCTCGGCGAGGAGGCGGAGAAAGACGTACTGCGCGCGGTTGGTGTCCTGGTACTCGTCCACCAGGATGAACTGGAAGCGCTCGCGGTAGCGCTCCAGCACCCGCTCATGGGTGCGGAACAGCTCCACCGGCTTCACCAGCAGGTCGTCGAAGTCGAAGGCGTTGGCGTCCTTGAGCGCCTTCTGGTAGATCGGATACACGTCGGCCACCATCCGCTCGTACGGGTCGACCGCCGCCTGGGCATAGGCCTCGGGGCTGGTCAGCTCGTTCTTGGCGGCGCTGATCGCCGAGTGGATGGCGCGGGGCGGCCACTTCTTGATGTCGACCCGGAGCTGGTCGCGCAGGATGCGCTTGGTGAGCCCCTCGGCGTCTTCGGCGTCGTAGATCTGGAAGCCGGGCGTCCACCCCAGCCGCTGCGCGTCGCGCCGCAGGATGCGCCCGCCGATGGCGTGGAAGGTCCCGATCCACATCCCCGCGGGCTCCTTCCCCAGCAGGGTGCGGACGCGGTCGCGCATCTCGCCCGCGGCCTTGTTGGTGAAGGTCAGCGCCAGGATCGAGGCCGGATCGACACCCATCTCGTCGATCATCCAGGCGATGCGGTTCACCAGCACGCGCGTTTTGCCGGAGCCCGCGCCGGCCAGCACCAGCAGCGGCCCCTCGAAGTGGGTGGCCGCCTGCAGCTGCTCGGGATTGAGGTGCGAAAGATCGACCGGCATCGCGTGCTATCTGTAAAGTCAGGATTTCGAAGGTCGGGAACCACAACGGCAACGGCAACGCATCACCACGCGACCGGCGCCGCGACGGCACGTCCATGGCGTCCGTCGACGATGCCCAATCCACGGCGCCACGACGGCGCGCGTCAACGATGCAACGACGGCGCCCACCACGGCGCGACGATGCCACGACGGCGTCCATCAACGGCGCGACGATGCCACGGCGGCACCCATCAACGGCGCCCTGACCGCGCCATGTCGGCAACCGCCCCTCACGGCGGGTTGAAACCCGCCGCTGGAACGTCGGGAAGTCCGCCTTCGCGGACTGCGGCGACGGCGTGATCACGACACCCAAGCATCAGCGCGGCCGCCGCGCCGAAACAGCCGCGCGAAGCGCCCCCGGGTCCCTCTCCCAGGTTGTTTTGGGAGAGGGACAGCCGCGCAGCGGCAGGGTGAGGGCCCGCGCGTTACCCCGTCGGCGCGTCCGTGCCCGCCGCGTCCGCCCTCGCGGCGTCCGCCCTCGCGGCGTCCGCCCTCGCCGCGTCTCCCGCGGTCTCGGGCCGCGCCCCCCACGGCAGCCCCATCCGCGCAGCCAGGCCCAGGCCGGGGCCCTTGTCCGTCTCGGGGTGCGCGGGGCGCTCGGCGGCGGGAAGCACCATCACGAAAGTGGCGCCCTTCTCCACCGGGGCCAGGTACAGCCGCCCGCCGTGCACGTCTTCCACGATCCGCCGCGCCAGCGACAGCCCCACCCCCCAGCCGCCCTTCTTGGTGGAAACCCCGGGCTCGAAGATCGTGTTGCGCACGGTGGGCGACACGCCGGGGCCGTTGTCGCCCACGCGGATCTCCACCGTGGCGTCGCTGGGCGAGTGCGCCTCGATCACGATCTTCCCGCCGGTGCCGGCCAGCGCGTCGAGCGCGTTCTTGATCAGGTTCTCGAGCGCCCACTCCAGCAGGATCGAGTTGCCGTTCACCGGCGGCATCCCCTCGGGCACGTCCAGCGCGATCTCCACGCTGGTCCGGAGCTGCGGCAGGCGCACGCGGACGTAGCGCTCCAGCACGCGCAGCAGCGGGCGCACCTCCACGGGGTCCTTCTGCACCGGCCGGCCGATCCACTCGAAGCGCCGCGCCACCTTCTCCAGCCGGTCCAGGTCGGCCTCCATCTCGGCCGCCACCGCGGGAAGGCTCGCCATGTCTTCGCGCTCCTCCTCCGGGAGCCGCAGGATCTCGACCCATCCCGCCAGCGAGCTGAGCGGCGTGGCCATCTGGTGGGCGCTCTCGCGCGCCATCGCCGCCCAGATGCGCTCGCGCTCGGTGCGCGCGTTGTGCCGCACCATCAGCGACGCGGCCACCAGCAGCCCGATCATCGCCGACACCTGCAGCGCGGGGATGAAGCGCAGGCGGCGGATCGCCGGACTGTCGCCGTAGTAGATGGTGCCCAGCCCCGGCTCGTCGATCGGCCGGTTGTGGCGCGACAGCTCCTCGGCGTAGCGCACCACCTGGATCACCCCGGCGCTGTCGTCCAGCATCGGCTCGAACGGGAGGTTGGTGGCGTAGGCCGGCACCCCCTCGGCGTCGAAGTAGATGATCGGGAAGTCGAGCTTCTGCACCTCGCTCGACAGGTCGAGCAGGGTGCGCGTGGGCGCCTCGGGGCGCGGGTCGTTCAGCCCCGAAAGGACCTGGAACACGATGCGCGAGTGCACCGCGGTCTCGCGGCGCATCTCGCGCACCAGGAACTGGCTGTACAGCAGGTAGCTCGCCAGGATCGCGGCGGCGAGCAGGCCCAGCGCGGTGGGAAGCTGGCGTCGGTTCAGGCGGAAGGCCGGCACTGGCGCTCGCGCTTGGGGGTGAACGGGTGCGCCATCAACATCAAACAGGTGCGCCAGTGCGTGAGTGCGCCAGTGCGTTTACGTCGTCTGCACTCACGCACTCACGCACTCACGCACTTACGCACCCGTTGCAGTTCGTGCGATGCGGTCGGCGCCCAGGTACGGCCGCAGGACCTCGGGAACCGTCACCGACCCGTCGGGCTGCTGGTACGTCTCCAGCAGCGCCACCACCGTGCGTGGCAGCGCCAGCCCGCTGGCGTTCAGCGTGTGCACGAACTCGGGCTTCGCCCCCGGCGCCGGGCGGTAGCGGATCCCGGCACGGCGGGCCTGGAAGTCGACGCAGTTCGACGCGCTCGACACCTCGAGCCACTTCTCCACCCCGGGCGCCCACACCTCCAGGTCGTACGTCTTGGCCGACCCGAACCCCGTGTCGCCCGCGGCCAGGAGGAGGACGCGGTACGGGAGCCCCAGCAGCTGCAGCACCTTCTCGGCGTGGCCGGTGATCCGCTCCAGCGCGTCCCAGCTCTCCTCGGGGCGCTCGAAGCGCACCATCTCCACCTTGCCGAACTGGTGCAGCCGCAGCAGCCCGCGCGTGTCCTTCCCCGCGGCGCCCGCCTCGCGGCGGAAGCAGGGCGAGTACGCCGTCAGCGCGATGGGGAGCTGGCCGGCGTCGAGCATCTCGTCGCGGTGCAGGTTCACCAGCGGCACCTCCGACGTCGGGATCAGGTACAGCCCGTCGTCGGGAAGCTCGTAGGCGTCGCCGTCTTCCACGAACTTGGGGTACTGCCCCGTCCCCTGCATCGAGTCGCGGGTGACCAGGAAGGGCGGCTCCACCTCGGTGTAGCCGTGCTCGCGGGTGTGCAGGTCCAAAAAGAAGGAGACCAGCGCCCGCTGCAGCCGCGCGCCCATCCCCCGGTACGCCGGGAAGCCGCTCCCCGCCACCTTCGCCCCGCCGGGGAGGTCCACGATCCCCAGCGCCGCCGCGATCTCCCAGTGCGGCTTCGCCTCGAAGCCCAGCTCCTTCGGCTCGCCCCAGGTGCGGACCACGGTGTTGGCCTCTTCGCCCCCCTCGGGCACCGACTCGTGCACCGGGTTGGGAAGGCGGAGGAGGATGTCGTCGATCTCGCCCTCCACCTCGCGCAGCCGGGCGTCGATCTCCTTGATGCGGTCGCCGATGGAGCGCACCTCGGCGATCAGGTCGTCGGCGCTCTCCTTCGCGCGCTTCCGCTCGGCCACGGCCTGCGAGGCGGCGTTGCGGCGCGCCTTCAGCTCGTCGCCCTCGCCG
>DASWMA010000040.1:0-1681 GCA_036399995.1 Longimicrobium sp.
CGCTGGCCCCCACCGCGGGGATCTGGCTGGCCGGCGAGAAGAACACGTGCGCCAGCCCCGCCACCACGCCGCAGATCAGGTAGAAGAGGATGAAGCGGGTGTGGCCCATCGAGTCTTCGATGTTGTTCCCGAACACCCACAGGAAGAGCATGTTGCCCAGCAGGTGCTGCCATCCGCCGTGCATGAACATGCTGGTGACCAGCTGCGCCCACCCCAGCCCCTCTCCCTGCAGCGTGCACTGGTTGGTCAGGTCGCAGGGGATGGTGCCGAAGTCGTAGACCGAGGCCTGCAGCACGCGCAGGTCCATCCCGGCGCCCTGCAGCAGCACCCAGGTCGCAAGATTCAGCACGATCAGCAGCACCGTCACCACCGGCCGCAGCTCGGTGGGCTTGTCGTCGCGAAGAGGGATCACGTCGTTCCGAAAACGCTGGTCCGCCCCGATGCGTGGGAGCTGGAAAGACGTGAATGCAAGTGAGGCGCCGGACCGGCGCCTGGCACCCTCGTACCCGGCCCGGCTGACGAGTCGACGTTCCGCGACGGCCAGGAACGATGCTTTCCGGAGGCCGGCCAGACCGCCACGGCGGGGTGCACGACAGGTTGCGGGGCGAAGGGTCTGTGGCTTGCCGCCGCGCCGGACCAGACACGGCGGCGAGCCATCACCCGGATCTGGACCGGCCCGGCCGGTGCGCGCTCGTTCAGCATCTCCCGGCCGGCATCCGGTCGCCCGGACGAATCGGAAGATCCAGCCACCGAACGGGGGCCCGGCGGGCGATCCGCCGCCGGGCCCCTCGGGGTCCATCGCCCGACCGGGCGGTCAGCTGTTCGGGGTGGTGGGTGCCGCCACGGCGCGCAGCAGCACGCGCGCGATGCGGGTCTGCGCCGCCGCCTGCGGGCGGTCGCCCGGGCCCTCGGGGATGAACGTCACCGTCAGGCGTTCGCCGGTCAGCCGCCCGCCGATCTCGCGCACGACGTCGGTGACGTCGGCCGCCACCGTGTGGCCGTTGGCGGCGGCGTCGCGGTCGTGCTTCAGCCTGGAGATGATCTCGAAGAAGTCGAGCGTCCCCACGTAGTGCGGGTGCGGGTTGTCGGCGTCGAGCGTGCGGGGGGCGGCGGTGGGCGCCAGCGCCAGGTACATGTGGTACGCCACGCCCGGGTTCTGGTCCACGCGGATCCCTTCCAGCCGCAGCTCGATGCGGCGGCCGCCACCCCCCGTGCCCAGCGCCTCGCGCAGCCCACCGCTGACCGCCAGCTCCACGCTCACGGGGGCGCTCCCCAGCGTGACCCCCTGTGTCTGCGCCGCGTTCGGCTCGGCCGCGCGGGGCGGGGGCGGCAGGTGCGGCGCCGACAGCACCCGTTGCCGGCGTACGTCGCGGACGTTGGGGCACGGGTAGTTGGGGAGCGCGTCGTAACGGTAGTTGAGCTGGGCGACGATGTTCAGGATCTGCGAGCCTCTCAGCGTGACCTGCACCGGCGCGCCGGTGCTGCTCACGTCGAAGAAGGTGAACGGGGTGTTCATCCAGATGGTGTTCCCGGTGGGGTTGACGCGTCCGCCGCCCAGCGCCAGCCACCCCTCCCACAGCCGGTCCACGTTGCAGTGGTGCGCCCAGAATACCGGGTCCTGCGCGGCGGTGTTGGGGTCGCCCATCCACCCGCCGATGTTGGAGTGCACGCGGTTGTGCGG
>DASWMA010000041.1:0-3450 GCA_036399995.1 Longimicrobium sp.
AGCGCACCGCGATCCCCAGGAACAGGGCGGAGAACAGCACCGCCAGGGGGACCAGGCCGACCAGGACCAGCAGCGCCGTGCTCCACGGTAGTGAGAACTGCACGTTGGCGGCCTTCGCGAACTTGAACACGCCGCTCTGGAAGGTGAGCAGCATGCTGAGCAGGTTGGCCGCCGCCGCCGCCATCCCGATCAGCGCCACCGCAGCGAACTTGCCGGCCACGATCTCGCCCGCGGGCACCGGCGCGGTCAGCAGCGTTTCCAGCGTGCCGCGCTCCTTCTCGCCCGCGGCCAGGTCGATGGCCGGGTAGAAGGCGCCCAGCAGCGTCATCAAAATCAGCAGCACGGGAAGGAAGCGCGCCAGCGCGTACGCCCCCGCCTCCTGCGCCGTCGCCACCGACGAGTCGGCCACCGCCACCGGCCGCGCGAAGGCCGCCGGGAGCCCCTGCGTGGCCAGGCGGCGGGCCAGCAGCGTGTCGCCCCAGGTGCGCAGCGCCCCGCGCGCCACCTCGTGCGCGCGCTGCGAGCGCTCGTCCGAGGCATCGTAGAGGACGCGCACGCTGTCCGTCCCCACCGCCGTCGCCGCCGGGCGCGCCACCACGATGGCGGCCTCGGCGTGGCGGCCGCGGATCGCGTTCACCGTCGCGCTCTCGGCCGGGAGCACGCGGATGGCGCTGTCGGCCCGGAGGAAGGCGGCGAGCGCGGGGTCGGCGCCCTGCACGGCGATTGCCGCGGGGCGCTCGGCCAGCCGCCGCTGGCCGATCAGGCTCAGCTGCTCCATCACCACCATCAGCCCCGGGTAGAGCAGGGTGGGGATCACGATCATCATGAACAGCGTGCGGCGGTCGCGGAGCGTTTCCCTCAGCTCCTTGGCCAACACGGTGCGGACCAGGCGAAGGTTCACGCGGCCTCCCGCACGATGCGCAGGAAGGCGCGGGCCAGGTTCTGCTCGCCGGCGCGCGCCACGATCTGGTCCGTCGTCCCCTCGGCCACCAGCCGCCCCCCGGCGATGATCCCCACCCGGTCGGCCAGCAGCTCCACCTCGCTCATCTGGTGGGTGGAGAAGAGGACGGCGCGGCCGCGCGAGCGGGCGTCCTCGATGAAGCGGAAGATCGCCTCGCTGCTCAGCACGTCGAGGCCGAGGGTGGGCTCGTCGAGCACCAGGGCGGGCGGGTCGTGCACCACGGCGCGGGCGATCGACACGCGCTGCCGCTGGCCGGTGGAGAGCTTGCCGCAGAGCCGGTCGGCGAACTCGCCCAGGTCGAACGCCGCCACCATCTCCTCCACCCGCCGCGCCGCCACGTCGTCGGCGATGCCGTTGAGCCGCGCGAAGTAGCGCAGCAGCTCGCGCGCGGTGAGCCGCTGGTACAGCCCCATCGACGCGGCCAGGAAGCCGAGGCGGCGACGCACCTCCAGCGGCTCCCCCGCCGCGTCGAACCCGTCGATGCGCGCGGCGCCGCCGGTGGGCCGCAGCAGCGTGGCCAGGCAGCGGAGCGCGGTGGTCTTCCCCGCGCCGTTGGCCCCCAGCAGCGCGTACACCTCGCCACGCTCCACCCGCAGCGACAGGTCACGCACGGCCGCAAGCTCGCCGTAGGATTTCGAGAGATGGTCGAACTCGATCACGCCGGGGTGCGGAGGTACGGGGGTACGGAGGTACGTGGAGTACGAAAGTACGGGGTACGGAGTACGATCGTCGTGGGATGGGGGAATAGTATGCGCGCGGCGGGCGGCGGGCGAGGCGGGGACGGTGCTCAAAAAGGAATGGGCAGGTGTCGTCGGGGGAATATGCGAGTGACCTCGCGGCTATGCATATCCCCAGCATCGGTCCGGGCGCAGGCAGTCGAACCGCATGAACGCAGAGCATCGGAGAAAAGGGAGTCAGGGGGAGAACTTCATCGCGGTTCTCCCCCTGACTCCCCTCCCTCCGATGCTCGCGGCGAAGCCGCCCACGCAGTTCCGTACCTCCCGTACCTCGTCAGGGCTGGGACGCTCTGACCGCCGCGGGGGGCTCGAACCGCGAGGCGGGGATCGGCTCGTGCGAGACGGTCCGGAACGCCGTCACCCACTGCTGGCCCATCAGGGTGGTCACGATCCGCGTGGGCAGCTTCACCCCGCCAAAGTCCCTGTAGTCCAGGATCACGGCGTCCACGTCCACCTCGCCCATCCGCGATCCCTCCTTCGAGCGCGTGCCGATCAGCAGCCCCGTCTCCTTGTCGTAGCAGTGGGTGCTCTCGACGCCGCGGGCGCGCACGATCTTCACCTCCCAGCAGGCACGCCCCGCCACCGTCCGTTCGCCCACCGTGGTCATGCTGGTGCTGCCGGCCGCCGGGTCGAGGTTTCGGTCGAACTGGGCGTTGTCGAGCAACTGCCTCAGTTCCATCGCGTCCACCACGCGGCGGGGGCCGGTGGTGGGCAAGACCTGCCAGCCCACCTGGCCGTCGTAGCCCGTGGTGATGGTGGCCCCGTCGATGATCATCACCACCACGATCCGGTTGGGGCGGGCGGCGAAAGACTCCACCTGCACCGTCAACCTCGGGCCCTGCATCTCGCCCACCATGTGCCGCGAGTCGAGCTGGGCGATCGCCGCCCGGCCGCCGACGGCCTCGACGTACCTGTCCACGATCTGCCGCGCGGGGGGAAGCTGCTGCGCGCGGGCGGTGCCGGCGTGGGCAGCCAGGGCAAACGCGGCCAGCGCCAAGCCAGTGCGATTGCGGTTCATCTCTGCCGTCCTCCTTGAGAAGCCGCCACTTCGAGAGATGTCGACCCGGTCCATGGTCGAACGGGATACCCGAATAGTACACGGGCGGCTGCGGGTGGGCGAGACGGAGCGGCGGATGAGGAGCGGGTGCGTGGGGGGTATTCGTGGGGTGGAAGCGCGAGTGATACCACATTACAGAGCAGAAACTGCCCGGGTTTTACTGATGACTCTGCTGACTCTGCGTGAGACTTCTTCGCTGGTCCGGATCCAGAACGATGCTCGGTGATTCGGTATGAGCCGTGGCTACCGACTCGTGATCGCGCCCTGCGTCGCCGCAGGGATCGGCGTGTGGCTCATGGTGCTGGAACGAACCCGGGGCGGCGCTCGCGATGAGCGCCGCCCCGGTCACGTACCTCCGTACTCCGCGCCGGTTACTGCCGGAGCGCCCGGATCTCGGCGGGAAGCTCGAAGCGGGCGGCGGGGATGGGAGCGTGCGAGACCGACTTGACGGTCATCACCACCTGCTGGCCCATCATGCTCGACACCATCCGGGTGGGGATCTTCACGCCGTCGAAGTCCTTGTAGTCCGACACCACGGCGTCGACCTCCATCTCGCCCATCTGCGACGTCTGCTTCGAGCGCGTGCCGATCAGCAGCCCGGTCTCCTTGTCGAAGCAGTTGGTGCTCTCGATCCCGTTGGCGCTCACGATCTTCACGTCCCAGCAGGCGCGCCCGTTCACGGTGCGCTCGCCCAC
>DASWMA010000042.1:0-13010 GCA_036399995.1 Longimicrobium sp.
TGGTTGCGTTCCGCATGGGTCTCGGGTCGTGGTGAGGTGGGGATGTGGAGCCACGGCTCGCCGCGTGCGCGCCCGGGGGGGCGCGCCGGCTCCGGTCCTGCCGCTGCATGCGCGAAGCGCCGCGCGCGCGCCGCCGCCGGACGGCTTCGGCGGCGCGACGTCCTCCGGGTCATCGTCCCCGACGCCGGCAGACTGCCCCGACGGCGCCGACGCGGTGCCGGCGTACGCCACGGGCCCCGGCGAACGGGGCCCGGACGTGCTACCGGCGTGGGTTCCCGCGGGTTCCGGGGCTCAGCGGCGCCGGTCGGCGGGGATCCACCACTCGCGCACGTTGGCCAGCTTGCTGCGCGCGTCCATCTGCACCCCCTGCAGGCGCGGCCCCATCCCGGCCATGTCTTCGCTCCAGAAGAGGAAGGTGACCGGCTGGTCCTGCTGCAGGATCTGCGAGTACTGCGCCCAGGTCGCCTTGGCCTGCGCGGCGTCGGTGGTGCGCAGGCCGCGCTCCATCAGCGCGTCCGCCTGCGGGTTGCAGTAGCCGGTGCGGTTGGCCGAGTTCGCCACCCGGCTCTCGGCGCACGAGAAGAGCGGCGTGGGGTCGACCTTGAAGGTGTCGAGCGACCAGTTGGCGATCACCGCGTCGTAGTCGCGCGCCTTGAACTGGCGCAGCATGGTCTGGAACTCCTGCGTGCGCACCTCCACCTGCGCGCCCACCGCCTTCAGCTGCTGCTGGATCACCTGCGCCATGTCCTGGTGCGTGCGGTTGGCGGTGTTCACCATCAGCACGAAGGAGAGCGGCCGGCCGTTCTTCTCGACCACGCCGTCGCGGTTGGTGTCGGTCCACCCCGCCTGCGCCAGCGCCTGCTTCGCGGCGTTGGGGTCGAAGGGGAGCGGCGCCGACTCGCTGTGCATCGGGCTCCACGCGGGGATCACCCCGGCGGCCGGCACCGCGAAGCCGCGCATCAGCCCCTTGATGATGCTGGGCCGGTCGACCGCCATCCCCATCGCCCGGCGCACCGCGGGGTCGTTGAAGGGGGGGCGGGTGCCGTTCCACGCCAGGTAGGTGAACTCGCGCGAGGGGAAGTGCTTGAGCGTGAGCCCCTGCTGCGCCTGCACCTGCACCGCCTGGTCGGGCTGCAGCGTCCACCCGATCACGTCGGTGGTGCCGTTCACCAGCTCGGTGACCATCGTCGTGGGCTCGGGGATGATGCGGAAGATCACCCGGTCGAGCCGCGGCCGCCCGCCCATCCCGGCGGGGAAGGCGGTGTTGGCCTCAAGCGTGAGCGTTTCGTTGGGCTTCCACGCGCTGAACTTGAACGGCCCGCTCCCCACCGGCGCCCGGTTGTACGCGGCCGACGCGAGCTGCGCGGGCGGCGTGTTCTGCAGCAGGTGCTTGGGGATCGGCGCCCACCAGAAGTCGTCGAGCGCCTGCGCGTGCGGCGCCGTGAAGGTGAAGCGGATGGTGTGCGGGTCGATCACCGTGGCCGACTTGACCAGCCCCAGGTAAGCCGAGCCGATCAGCGACGCGGCGGTGCTGTCCTTGGCCATGTCGAAGGTGAACTTCACGTCTTCGGCGGTCACCGGCTGGCCGTCGTGCCACTTGACGTCGTTGCGCAGGTGGAAGGTGACCGCGGTGTCGGTCATCTCCCAGCGCTGGGCCAGCCAGGGCACGGGGTTCAGCTTGGCGTCGTACTGGATCAGCGGCGTGAACAGCATGAAGCGGATCACGTCGTCGGTGGTGGCGTGGGTGTTGACCACCGGGTTGAAGGCCTGGAAGTCGCTGGTGACGGCCACCACGGCCATCCCGCCGTTCTGCGGCGGCCCCGCGTTGGCGCCGTTCTGGTCGCCCCCGCCGCCTCCACCGCCGCCGCCGCCGCCGCCGCACGCGCCCAGCAGCAGCGCGGCCGCCGCCAGCCATCCCGCCTTCCACGCTCTCGCTGCGGTCATCCCCGTCTCCCCGGTCCCTGTGGCGTGTCCGTTCGCCCGCGGCCCCGAGCAGGGCCGCCGCAAGCGGCGCCTATTGATGCCAAGTCCATGCCGCATCCGCGTAGCGTGCGGCGCGCTCCGCCGCGCCGGCTGCTTCCGCGCTCGTCAGCCCGTCGGCCCGGAAGCGGATGCCGAGCGTCTGCTCGAACCCGCCGGACAGCGCCCGGGTGAGCTCGCTCCACTCCGGCTCGCGGCCCAGGACCTCCACCAGCGTCGCCGGCGCGTCGGCCGCGTCGCCGTCCGTTGCGTCGCCGTCCGCCCCGCCGCCGTCCGCCGCGCCGATGACCAGGGCGGCCACGGCCGACTGGTCGTCGTGCAGCGGGAGCGAGCCGTGCTGCAGGATGGTCTCGCCCAGGCGCCGCTGCGCGCTGCCCACCAGCTTGCGCCCGGCGGCCACCACCTCGCCCTCCACCGGCTGCGCGAAGCAGGGGGAGAGGGAGGGGACCGGCGCCCGCCCCGCGCCGGCCGGCTGCTGCGCGGCGGCGACGCCCAGGCGGAGCAGGCCGGCCACCAGCGCGCGGTTGATGGCCGCGTACGTCTGGCGCGGCCCGCCGAACAGCGCCTGGGGCGCGGCCACGGCGTAGGTGAGCTCACGGTGGTGCAGCACCGCGCGGCCACCGGTGGGGCGGCGCACCACGTCGATCCCCCGGACGTCGAGCGCCTGGAGATCGTAGCGGTTGCGCGCCGGCTGGTTGCGGCCCAGCGACAGGCAGGGCGGGCTCCAGCGGTAGAAGCGGAGCACCGGCTCGCCCCCGGCCGTAACGGTGGCGGCCAGCGCCTCGTCGACGGCCATGTTCCACGCGCCGTTCGCGGGCGGCGTGTCGATCAGGCGCCAGCACGCGCCATCGGTTTGCTGCATGAGGCCCGACGATAGACCCCGTGCGAGGCGCCGTCAAGGATCGGTGCGGGTGATGGAGCTGTGGTGGCCGCAAGTGGGTGGGTGTGCGGCCAAGACCGCACCGGCGGCTGAAGCCGCAGCAACAACGACGAAAAGCCTCACAAACTGCGTGAGGCTTCAACGGCTCCGCGGGTGTGGGCCTGCTGGCGTGATACGATGTTGCCGGAAATCGTTCCGGTTCCAGCACTGAAGAATCTCACGCAGAGCAGCAGAGGAGCAGAGGAGATGGGTTGTTCTCTGCTCCCCTCTGCGGCGCCCCCTCTCTCCCGGAATCCCGGAATGGAGAGAGGAGGGCCGGGGAAAGGGCGCTTAAGCCGACGTGCAGTCGTAGGGATCGGTGACGGTGGGCGGGTTGGGCGAGACGCCGTCGCGGCGCGTGCCCGCCACGGTCTGCAGCACGATCCCCGTGTAGTACTTCTGCAGGATCTGCTGGTAGGTGTGGCCGGCGCGCGCCATCCCCACGGCGCCGGTCTGCGCCAGGCCGGCGCCGTGGCCGTTGCCGCCGCCGTACACCCGGTACCCCGTCAGCTGGCCGGAGCTGTTCGTCAGCCGCTCGATCACGAACAGCGTGCTGGGGAGCAGCGTCGGCACGCCCGACGCGTTGATGTACGGCATCGCCGAGCGGATCGCCGTGCCGGTCTGCGTGAACGTCCCCGCGTCGGTGACGAACTGGATCTGCGTCACGCGGCCGCTGGTGGCGCTGCGCGAGAGGATGTTGATGGCCGTCACGTTGCCGACCGGCTTGTCGGCGAAGTCCCCGATCACGCAGCTCATCTGCGCCATCGTCCACGTGTAGTTCCACCGGTGGTAGGTGTGCCAGCCGGCATACGCCCCGGTCCACGCAGGCGTGCGCAGGTCCGTCAGCAGGGCGCTGACGGACGGGAGCTCCTGCCCCGCCGGCGCATCCCACACGCTGCGCAGGTAGGCGTCGGTGCCGGTGAACACGTCTTCCACGTTGGAGGTCTTCCCGCCGCTGGTGGCGTAGAAGAGCGCGTTGATCAGGGTGCCGTTGTGGGTGGCCACGATCCCCGCGGTGGCGTTCACGGCCGCCGTGGAGACGGAGTGCTCGGCCGCCGCGCCGCCGTACACCTGGTCCTGCACGGTGGCCAGCAGGTCGTAGCCGTTGTTCCAGTGCTTGCCCAGGTTCGACAGCGCGTAGGTGCGCGCGGCGACGGCCTGCGCCTTCTGCGCCTCGGCTTCGGGGTACTGCGTGGGCCCCAGCTCGCGCGGCACCACGCCGTACAGGTACTCCTCCATCGGCACCTCGTTGATGCCGGCCAGCGTGCCGGACGCGTTGCGCGTCACCTCGGCGATCCCACGGTACTGCGTCGTCCCGCCGCCGAAGAGGACGCGCGCGGTGGACGCCACCGTGATGCGCGGCTGGGCGCGCGAGCTGGCGGCCGTCCCCGTGCTCTTGGTCGTGACGTAGCGCGGCTCGTAGACCGTGGTGCTCACCGTCTTCCAGAGGGCGGACGTGGTCGCCAGGCCGGCGTTGATCACGTTCTGCTTGTAGATGCGCTCGGCGGTGGTGTCGATCGGCAGCGGCCGCTCGCCGATGTACACGCGCCAGCAGCTGGACGCCGGCACGTGCTCCCACGCCGACGGGAAGCCCGCCGCCACGCCGGCCGCCACGCGCTGGTCGCGGTCGGTGGTGGTGGTGGTGCACACCACCTGCAGCCGGCGGTTGTTGGTGGCCACCGCGGTGGACGGGTTGAAGGTGACCGTCACCTGCTCGTTGGCCAGCCCGGAGACCAGGTACGCGTTGGTCCCCTTCTCGCGCACGTCGTAGCCCACCGTGGCGCCGATCTTCACCGACGACGCGGCGGGGACGATGCCGATGCGGATCTTCCCCGTGTACGGCTCCACCGCATACCGGGGCGCGTGGGGCACCGGAGCGGCGGGGGACGAGTGGGTCGGCATCTTCTCCGCGCACCCCGCGGCGGCGGCGACGAGCGCGAGCAGGGCGAGGCGGGACGTACGTGGGTGCACGGCGCGAACTCCGCGTGGGGGGATACGGCGGCTCTCGGGATCCGCCATCATACACGATACTCCGTCCACATGCACCGGAGCGACGCGTTCGTTCCCGATCCGCCCGACTCCGCGGATCACGCTGGAACGGATCTCGTCACACGGAGCCGACGGAAAGCGGCGAGGCGCCTCCGTCGACCCGGTGTCAGATTACCAACGCGCCCCGGGCCCGAACCGCTCCCGGATGATGGTGCGTCGGATCACGCGTCGGCGGCGCGGATCAGTCGAAGTCGAAGATGTCGCCGAGGAAGCCGCCGCGCTTCTTCTTGTGGTAGCCGTGGCCGCCTCGGTAGTCGCTGTCGTACCTGGGGCGGTGCTCGCGGTGCTCGCTGTACCCGGGCTGGGGCGCATAGCCGGGCTGCTGCTGCGTCGGCGGCGGCGGGGCGGCGGCCGGCTGCGTGGCCGAGCGCTCGATGATCTTGTCCAGCTCGCCACGGTCCAGCCACACGCCACGGCACTGCGGGCAGTAGTCGATCTCGATCCCCTGCCGCTCCGACATCACCAGCTCGGGCTGCAGGCATACGGGACATTTCATCGTGATCCTCACGTCGTGGGTTCGACCGGGCGGTTCGAAACCGGCTTCGGAACGGCAGCCCGGTCCTGGCGATCGGTCGTTCCCGCAACCCGGGGGCCGCGGCGGCGAAACCGGACCTCGATGACGGGATCCAGAGGGACCGGTCGCCGACACCTCTGCGTGAGGGATGCGCGCCCGGAGGGCCGGGACGGCGGTGGCGCGCGCCGGGGCACCGGCTCGTGCTCGGAAGTCGTGGCGCCACCGCTGGCCCGGCTGCGTTGGGCACGGCGGTATCGTGCCCTACGCAGCGCGCAGCCCGGTTTGGCGCCCCGGCGCCAAACACGCCCAGATCCTGTCGTTCAGCCGTCGAAAGCACTCCGGAACATCCACGGCGACGATAGATTCCCCGCGATTCCAACCTCCCGCCGGATACCCCTGTCCAACGCCTCTGCCAGGCTGCATGACGCCGCGACCGCCAGGACCCGGAGCCGACCCTCTGATTGCACAACTCGAAGCGGTGAAAGGCGGTGACGCCGTCCTGGCCGCGGCCGGCGACGCCCACGCGTTCGCCCGGCTGTACCGGGAGCACGCCGGCCGCATCCACTCCCTGGCCCGCCGCATGGCGGGCGACAACGACGCCGACGAGCTCACGCAGGACGTGTTCGTCCGCGCCTGGGAGAAGCTGCGCACCTTCCGCGGCGAGAGCGCGTTCGGCACCTGGCTGCACCGGCTGGCGGTGAACCTGATCCTGGCCAAGCGGCAGTCGTCCGCCACCCGCAGGAACCGGGAAGCGGGGGACGAGGCGCTGGAGTGGACGCCGGCCAGGAGCGCGCAGCCCGAGCTGGCGATGGACTTCGAGACGGCGATCCAGAAGCTGCCCGACGGGGCACGACAGATCTTCGTCCTGTTCGACGTGGAAGGGTACCGCCACGACGAGATCGCCGAGATGCTGGGCGTGAGCGTGGGAACCAGCAAGAGCCAGCTCCACCGTGCACGCATGATCCTGAGGGAGCACCTGCAATGACCGATACCGTGACCGACTCGCACGAAGAGTGGACCGGCCGCCTGAGCGAGCTGCTCGACGACGAGCTCTCGCCGGCCGAACGCGCGGAGATGGACGAGCACCTGCGCACCTGCATCGGCTGCCGCGCCACGCTCGAGCAGCTGCGCGCGGTGAAGACCCGAGCCGCCGGCTTACGCGACCGCGACCCCGGGCCGCAGGTGTGGGCCGGGATCGCCGAGCGGATCGGCGCGCCGGGGATGGGGCTGGACGACACGGTGGACGAGCTGGCCGCCCGCCGCGTCCGCAGGCACCTCCGCTTCCCCTGGGTGCAGGGCGCCGTGGCCGCGGCCGCGGTGCTGGCGCTGGGGATCGGAATCGGGCGGATGTCGAACGACGGACCCGCCCGCCTGAGCACCACCGTGGTGGAGGCGCCCGCGCGGGGCACGCCGATGACGAGCGACGCCTACCGCGTGGCCGTGGCCCAGCACATGTCGCGCACCGAAACGCTGCTCACCTCGTTCCGCGCCGAGGCGGCCGCGGGCGAGGTGGACGCGAGCGTGGCCGACTGGGCCGGGCAGATGCTGGCCAACACCCGCCTGCTGCTGGACTCGCCGGCGGCAAACGACCCGATGCTGAGGACGCTGCTGGAAGACCTGGAGCTGGTGCTGGCGCAGATCGCCGCGCTTCCGCACCGCACCGAGCTGAGCAAAACCGAGGTGGAGATGGCCCGCCGCGCCGTGGAGGAGAAGCAGCTTCTCCCCCGCATGCAGACGCTGGCGCCGGCCGCTTCGCCCGCCACCATGGGAGAATCATAGATGCCCCGCTCCACCCCCCTGATCGCCGCCGGGCTGGCGCTGCTGGCCCTTCCGCTCACGGCGCAGCAGATGCGGCCCGTCCGGCTCGCGCTGGCCGACGCGCCGCCCCCGGCCGCCTTTCCGCAGGACCCGGCCGACGCGCTGTACCGCCAGGGCCGCGAGGCGCTGAACCGCGAGCAGTGGCTGACCGCCGCGCGCCACTTCCAGCAGATCCGCCAGCGCCACCCGCGCTCGCGCTACGCCGCCGACGCCATGTACTGGGAGGCGTTCGCCCGCTACCGCACCGGCCGCGCCGACCAGATGCGCGTGGCGCTGGGCGGGCTGGAGACGCAGGGGCGGCAGTACCCCAACGCCGGCACCCGCCGCGACGCCGACCAGCTGGCGGCCCGCATCCGCGGCGAGCTGGCGCGCCAGGGCGACTCGCACGCCGCCGAGGAGGTGACGGTGGACGCGCGCCGCGCCGCCCAGTGCGGCAACGGCCGCGGCGGCGACGACGACGAGCGGATGGCCGCGCTGAACGCGCTGCTGCAGATGGACGCGACGCAGGCGATGCCGCTGCTGCGCAGCGTGCTGGCCCGCCGCGACGCCTGCTCCGAGGCGCTGCGCGCCAAGGCGGTGTTCCTGGTGAGCCAGAAGGCGGGCGCCGACGCCGAGACGGTGCTGCTGGACGTCGCCCGCAACGACCCCAGCCACGAGGTGCGCGGCCAGGCGGTGTTCTGGCTGTCGCAGACCGGCACCGACCGCGCGCTGCAGGCGATCGAGGAGATTCTGCGCACCTCGCGCGACCCCGACATCCGGGAGAAGGCGGTGTTCGCGCTGTCGCAGCACCGCAGCCCGCGCGCCGGCCAGGTGCTGCGCGCCTACGCCGAGCGCGCCGACGTCCCCAACAACCTGCGCGAGAAGGCGATCTTCTGGATCGGCCAGCGCCCGTCGGCCGAGAACGCCGAGTACCTGCGCGGGCTGTTCGGCCGCCTTCGCGACGAGGAGCTGAAGGGGAAGGTGCTGTTCGCGGCGTCGCAGATGCGCGGCCAGGGGAACGAGCGCTGGCTGCTGAACGTGGCCACCGACGCCGGCCAGCCGGTGGACGTGCGCAAGACGGCGCTGTTCTGGGCCGGGCAGTCGGGTGTGCCGGTGTCCGACATCGTGGGCGTGTACGACCGCGCGCGCGACCAGGAGATCCGCGAGCAGGCGATCTTCGTCCTTTCGCAGCGCGCCGGCGACCCGGCCGCGGTGGACAAGCTGATCGACATCGCCCGGCGCGACGGCAGCCGCGAGATGCGGCGGAAGGCGCTGTTCTGGCTGGGGCAGTCCAACGACCCGCGCGCCGCGCGCGCCATCCGGGAGATCATCGAACAATGAACACAAAGCTGATGCGCGCCGCCGTGACGCTGTGCGCGGTGGCCGGGACGGCGCTGGCCGGGTGCGCCAGCGCCCAGGGCGGGCAGGGGGTGGCGGCGCGGGTGGCCGCCGCGCCCGACGGCGAGGTGTGGATGCGCTTTGCCGCGCGACCCGGGGTGTGCGGGAGCGAGAACGGGGTCTCGATGTCGGGCCGCAGCAGCCGCACGGTGGTCGTGTCGGACGGCGACCGGTGGGAGTGCGAGGAGGGGCCGGTGTGGGTGGCGCTGCTCAAGCGCGACGGGCGTATCGAGCGGGTGCGGACGCGCGTGGCCCGCGGGTGGAGCACCGAGGGGCGCGGGCGGGTGACCGACCTGGGCGCGGTGGGCGCGCGCGACGCGTCGGAGTACCTGCTGTCGGTGGCCGAGCGCGGCGGCGAAGGGCGCGCGGCCGAGGAGGCGATCTTCCCCGCCACCCTGGCCGACAGCGTGACCGCCTGGCCCGCGCTGCTGCGCCTGGCGCGCAACGACGCGCGGCCGGAGCCGGCGCGCCGCTCGGCGGTGTTCTGGCTGGCCCAGCAGGCCGGCGAGCGCATCACCCACGAGCTCAGCGCCTTCGTGAACGACGGCGACGAGAACCGGGAGCTGCGCAAGCACGCGGTGTTCGCCCTGTCGCAGCGCCCGCGCGACGAGTCAATCCCCGAGCTGGTGCGCATCTCGCGCACCCACCGCGACCCCGAGATCCGCAAGCAGGCGATGTTCTGGTTGGGGCAGAGCGGAGACCCGCGCGCGGTGGCGCTGTTCGAGGAGATCCTGCGGAACTGAGCCTCCGCGGTCGTACGGTGGACGCGAAGCGCCGCCATTCCGGTCTCGGAGTGGCGGCGCTTCGTTTATTCCCGCGTCCCTGGCAGACGCCGTGAACGGCAGGGGTCACACAGAGACACAGAGGGCACGGAGAACTGCGGGCGGTTTCTCCGTGATTCGGTGTGATACTGCGTTGCAGAGCCGCGTACGGGGATGAAGATCCCCAAGGACATGTCTCACGCAGAGCAGCAGAGGAGCAGAGAACAACCAGTCGTACCGCCGTTCCTCTGCGTTCTCTGCTGCTCTGCGTGAGATTCTTCGGTGCTGGAACCAGAGCGATATCTGATTACCACCGTATGATTCCTCGCAGTCGAGAAAGTCGGTTACTGCGCGGGGGCCGCGGGAGTCGCTTCCCCGGCGGGGGTCTTCGCGGTGGCCTTGGGCTGCGAGAACCACATGCGGATGGCGATCAGCGCCAGGAACACGGCGAACGCGCGCCGCAGCGCCACGCCCGACAGGAGCAGCGAGAAGCGCGCGCCGAACCCCGCGCCGATGAACAGCCCCAGCGCGATCAGCCCCGCCGCCACGATGTTGAGCTGTCCGTGCTTGTAGTACTCGTACGCCCCCAGCGCGCCCACCGGCAGGAGGAGCGCGGCCAGCGAGGTGCCGGTGGCGGTCTGCGGCTGCATGCTGGCCAGAAAGATCAGCGCCGGCACGATCACCACCCCCCCGCCGATGCCGAACAGCCCCGACAGCACCCCCGCCCCCAGGCCGATCAGCAGAAAGATCCAGATCCCCATCCGTCAGTCTCCCGAGGTGGCACCGCCGCTGCGGCGGCTTCGCTGCGACGCCGGCGCCTTGGTGCGCGGGCGGCCGCCCTTCTTCCCGTTCTCGCGCGCCGCGGCGGCCTTGGCCTCGCTGGTCGCGCTCCCCAGCCACTTCGCGTACCACCCCCGCACGTTCAGCAGGTCGAACATGATCCCGGGCACGGAGATGTCGGCGTCGAGCTCTTCCCAGTGCAGCGCCACGCCTGCGTTCGTCACAGCATCGACTTCGGCGAGCTGCTCCGGCGTGGCGTTCTCGAGCCCCTGGCCTTCGTGCGATGGAAACCCGAAAACGCAGCCGTTCCGCATCTCGAACATGACGAGGTCTCGCTCGGCGTCGTACCACGCTCGAACGGCACGCGGCTCGAGGTTGGGGCCTTCAAGCTCCCGAAGCCTCCTGCTTTCGGCGAGAATCCGATCGATCTCCTCGTCGGAAAGATTCAGGTTTTCGTAGATCATGCACCCCTCTTCCTCAACTGGAAGTTTGTCCAGGCGAGAGCCAACTCGCCGCGATGCCGAGTAACGAGCAGGAGCGCCTTCGCCTCGTCAGCGGGTTTCATCGTGGTGTCTGTGACCACAAGGCTGTCCAGCAATACCCGGCAAGCCGTTCCTGCGCGTGTGACGTGAACGTGTGGGGGAGAGTGGTCGTTCGAGTAGAAGTTGAACGAGAACCCATCGACTCTGAGCACCACGGGCATGGGGAGTATGCATCCGAACTGTTGGGTTTGTCAACCGGTCCCGCCTGTCCACTTCCGGTCGATCAAGCCCGTCAATACCGTTCAGAAACACCGTGCCGGTCAAGACACAAATGGGAGCTATCTCTTTGCGCCAGCTGGGGTACGCTCCTTTCCCACTTCGATCACTTCCGCTGGCGTGCGGGTATCGCTGGGCGACCCGTCTGCGTCACCGGTAGCCCGCAGCTTGGAGGGCGAACAGCTCGGCGTAGCGGCCGCCCAGCGCCACCAGGTGGTCGTGCGTTCCCTCCTCCAACACGCGGCCGTGCTCCAGCACCAGGATGCGGTCGGCCATGCGCACGGTGGAGAAGCGGTGCGAGATCAGGATGGCCATCTTCCCCTCGGTGAGCTCCGAGAAGCGGCTGAACACCTCGTACTCGGCGCGGGCGTCGAGCGCGGCGGTGGGCTCGTCGAGGATCAGGAGCTGGGCGTCGCGCATGTAGGCGCGCCCGAGCGCCACCTTCTGCCACTGCCCTCCCGACAGGTCCACCCCGCCGTCGAAGCGCTTCCCCAGCATGGTCTGGTAGCGCTGCGGCAGCGCCTCGATCACGTCGGCGGCCAGCGAGCGGCGGGCGGCCTCTTCCACGCGCTCGCGCACGCCGCCGTCGCCCGCGGTGAGCGCGGCGATGCGGCCCACGGCCACGTTCTCTTCGGCCACCATGTCGTAGCGCACGAAGTCCTGGAAGATCACCCCCACCTGGTCGTGCAGCTCGGCCGGGTCGTACTCGGTCAGCGGGCGGCCGTCCAGCAGGATCTGGCCGCGCGTGGGGTCGTACAGCCGGGTGAGGAGCTTGGTGAGCGTGGTCTTCCCCGCGCCGTTCTCGCCCACCAGCGCCAGCCGCTCGCCGGCGGCGATGCGGAAGCTGATCCCGCGCAGCACCCAGGCACGGTCGTCGTCCGGCGGATCGGCGGGGGCGGCGTCGGCCCCGTCGTCGCGCGGCTTGCTCGCCTCGGGGTAGCGGAACCAGACGTCGCGGAACTCGAAGCCCTGGCGGATGGGGCGGGGGAAGGGAAGCGCGTCGGCCGGTCGCGCGATGGTGGGGCGCATGGCGAAGAAGACGAACAGGTCGTCCAGGTAAAGCGCCTGCTCGTACAGCTCGCTGAACGACAGCAGCATGCGCTGGATCACCTCGCGCGAGCGCGAGAAGGTGCCCGAGAGCAGCGTGAGGTCGCCCAGCGTGAGGCGGCCGGTGACGGTGCGCACCACGATCGCCGCGTACGCCGCGTAGTAGCCCAGCGTGCTGATCAGCGAGAGCCCCGTCCTGGCCAGGTTGCGGCGGACGGCCAGCGAACGGTTGGCCTGGTAGAAGCGGTCCGACAGCTCGCGGTACTGGCCGATGACCCACCCGGAGAGCCCGAAGAGCTTCACCTCCTTCGCCGTCACGTCGGTCGCGGCCACGTAACGGTAGTAGTCGAGCTTGCGGCGCTCGGGCGTCCACTGGTAGAGGAGCGAGTAGCCCAACGCCGCGAAGTGCGTTTCGCCCAGGAACGACGGGAGCACCGCCACCACCAGCAGCCCGAAGAGGAGCGGCGAGAAGGCGAGCAGCGTTCCGGCAAGGGTGAGCGCGGTGATCACGTCCTGCCCGAGCGACAGGAGCTGGCTGAGCAGGGCGATCCGCCCCACGGTCTGCCGCCGGGCACGCTCCAGCCGGTCGTAGAACTGCGGGTCCTCGAAGTGCTGCAGGTCGAGCTCGGCGGCGTGCTCCATCAGCCGCACGCTCAGCTGGTTGCTGAACAGGTCGCCGAGCAGCGATTCGACGAGCGCCCCGGTGCGCGCCGCCACCTCGCCCAGCGCCACGATGCCGAACTCGATCGCCAGCAGGGTGGTGATGCGCCCCCAGTCGGGCTGCTGGGTGCGGGTGGCCGCCACCACCGTGTCGATGATGAGCTTGCCCACCCACAGCGTGGCGAGCGGAACGAACGCCCGCAGCAGCCGGAGCGCGTGCCGGGGTGCGGAGGGGCACCGAGCGGCCGGCTCTTCATGGCACCCGGGAGCCTCGCGCAGTTTGCGAGGCTTTTCGTCGTTGTTGCCGCGGCTTCAGCCGCCTTTCGCGAGGACTGCCGCGCGGCTTC